>CAMYUO010000071.1 GCA_947302065.1 uncultured Clostridia bacterium
GGTTTGCGTAAACGCTTGTGATGCCGAGATATTCTTCAAGGCTGAGTCCGCTTGCCTCGATCTTCTTGCACAGGTTCACATCGCCGAGGTATCTGATATGCCACGATTCAGCCATATAACCTGTTGAGCTTTCCTTGCCCGGCTTGTATCTGATGATGAAGCCGTAATCGGTGCAGTGTGCTGCGAGCCATTTAGCCTCGGCAGTGTTGTCGAACCAGCTGCTTGCATAGTTGATATCCATTGCAAGACCCGTCTGGTGCTCGCTGTGACCCGGCCGTGCGGAGAATCTGTCGGCAGCGGCTTGTCCGCTCTGGTAAACATAGCTGTTATACAGCTGCTGCTGATAAGAATAGCTTCTGAATCCCGAACAGATCCAGATGTTTATGCCCTCCATTGCTGCTGCCTGCTGCATTTTGTTGAATGCAGCCTGAGCGTTCGGGTCGATGCCCGGGTTGTAGCTTGCAGGCACGGGATATGTCTTGTTTGCGATGAGTATGCCGTTGACGTAGGTGATGCCGTTTCTGACCTCTATCTTTGCAGGGCCGACAGGCAGCTCAGCAGATGTGCTCGACTGGGTCGTAGTCTGAGTCGGCTTCTGTGTCGTGGTCGTTGTCGGTTCGGGTGTCGTAGTTGTCGGCTCCGGTGTCGTAGTGATCTCCTCCGTCGTGGTAGTCTCGGTGGTCGTAGTCTCCGGCGTTGTTGTCGTTGTGTCGGTCGCTGAACTGCTCGTTGTGCCTGCGGCTGTGGAGCTTTGGGTCGGCGATGTCTCTGTCCTGCTTTGGCTTGCGATAGAGTTTTCGGTATTGCTGCTCGCTTCGTCAATATTTGAGCCGCACTTGGTCAGCATAACGGTAGTACCCGTTATGACAAGCACGAGCACCAGCAGACCGCCGACCTGCCTGATGCGGTATTTATTTCGCTGCATAAACGTCTTTTTGCGCGGGCGCTGCGGCACATGCATCTCGGTATGGTTTTCCGTTTCAGCAGCATTTTCTGTATCTATATTGCTGTTTTCGTTATTAAGATCGTTCATTGTGTTCCCCTTTGCTGTCCCCTTGTGGACCGTTGATTAACATTAATCAATATATAGAACATTATAACACACATTGATTAATTTTTCAAGCATTTTTTTCGCACAACGTCAAAAAAGTAATGACAGAGTGTTAAAATTCCGAAAATCTATTGCAATTTTTACGGGAAACGTGTATAATAGCTTTAATTGAGTTTGATTGAAAAAGCAAGGGAAGGTCGATTTATGGAGTTGATAAACAAGAACGACAAAGAAATGCTCAAAGAGTATGAGGAGTTTGCCAGCACCAGCCGTTACGGCAACTTTATGCAGTCACTGCTGTGGCCGAAGGTAAAGGACAACTGGGGCTGGGACGCTGTCATCTCAAGAGGCAAGGACGGCAAGATAAAGGGCACCTGTCTGGTCATCATCAAGAAGATACCGTTTTTCAAGTGCACTTTCCTGTATGCTCCGCACGGTCCTGTCTGCGACTGGCGTGACAAGGAGACTATGGCTGACTTGTTCGAGGGCATAAAGGTTCTTGCAAAGAAATACAAGTGCTATCAGTTCATGTGGGATCCGTGCCATGAGGAGAAGGATAAGGACATCTCCGAAATGATAATAGGCATGGGCTTCAAGCACACATATAACGCAGCCGAGCTGACGACCATTCAGGCGAGAAACAACTATATGCTGCGCAACATCGAGGGCAAGACTGCCGACGAGGTAATGATGACCTTCCAGCCCGACTGGAGAAACAGGATAAGAAAAGCAGGCAGAAAGGGCGTTGTGTGCAAGGCGTGCGGTGTTGAGGCACTTGACGACTTTTATCCGCTGATGCAGGCTACGGGTATCCGTGACGGATTCTCTATCCGCTCGAAAGAATACTTTGTCAAGATGATAAACGGGCTTGGCGAAAAGCACTGCCGTCTGTTTATGTGCTATGTTGAAGAGGACGGCAAGCAGATACCGCTGTCGGGCGCTGTCACCACGCAGTATGCGGGCAAGACCTGCTATGTTTACGGCGCATCTGCAAACCACCACAGAAATCTTTATCCTAACTATCTGATGCAGTGGACGATGATAAACTGGGCGATAGACGGCAAAAACTACATCTACGATTTCCAGGGCATCCCGTTCTACAAAGACCCCGAGCACCCCAACTACGGTGTTTACAAGTTCAAAAAGGGCTTCAACGGCGAGGTAGTTACCTATGCAGGCGAGTTCTTCTATGTGTTCAAACCGTTCATGAAGAAGATAGTTGACCTTTGCGAAAAGCTGGTTATGTGGAAGCACGACCGCAAGACAAAGAAACTGCTCAAAAACAGGAACAAGGATATGCAGTAAGCATTCAGAGATAAGATGTAAGAAGTAAGAGGTAAGAGTTTTCTTGCCTCTTTTTTGCTGTTTGTCAAGTGTTTTCTTATATCTTACCTCTTATCTCTTACATCTAAAAGCAATTTCCTAAAATTTAACGCTTGTATTTGCCTAAATTTGTGCAATTTTATTTGAGATATTGTTTGCATTTTGCGCATATATGTAGTATAATAGATGTGTGCGTGTTAGAGGCGAAAATAATAGCGCTCTTTCACATTTCAGCTAAACAGGAAAAGGATGAGATAGAATGCTCTATAATATACTCGAGGAGCTTGGCAGCAAGACCGAGATAAAGGGATTGCCGCTGCTGATACTGTTCGTTTCGAGCTTTGTGCTCGTGGCAGTATGCCTCAGGGTCTTCAAAAGAATACTGCCGAAGGATCAGGGACGTGAGTTCGCTGTCAACGGCTCGCTCTCAGAGGGCAAGGCAAGAGGTGCGGGACTTATTTTCGTGACCTGCTTTGTTTTCCTGACAGCGCTGTTTATCCCGCTTTCACTTGAACTGGTCATATATCTGGCTCTTATCTATCTTGCGATGCTCAGCGGCTATTTTGACGACGCCGCCGACGAGCCTTGGGGAAATCTCAAAAAGGGTCTTATCGACCTCGTCGTTTCGGGCGGTATCGCAGGCACTTATTATTACTTCAATTCGAGCAAGATAACGATAGCGCTTTTCAACTGGCAGATAGAGCTTAACCCTGTTGTGTTCATTGCGCTGGCAACGATGCTTGTCTGGGCATCTATCAACGTGACTAACTGTGCAGACGGCGTTGACGGTCTTTGTGCAACGCTCAGCCTTGTGTCGATATATTTCATAAGCAGACTGCTGCCGACAACGATGATGTCGATGTGCATGATCATGCTTGCGACGCTCGGCGCTTATCTGTGGTTCAACTGCTCACCGAGCACGATGCTCATGGGCGATGCGGGTTCAAGAGCCATCGGCGTGTTCCTTGCGCTTATCTCGCTCAAGACGGGTTCGCCTATCGCATTTATCCCGATGACGATAGTTATCATCATCGACGGCGGTCTTGGACTTATCAAGGTCTCCTTCATCCGTTTCCTCAAACTCAAGAACTTTATGAAAAATATCCGTACACCTATCCATGACCACGTCAGAAAGAACAAGGGCTGGTCAGACACTCAGGTCGTGATAAGATTCACGCTCATTCAGTTTGCGGTGTGCATCTGCTATTATCTGGTGGCGAAATAAGACAGGCTGACTACTTTGGATAATCGTATTTTGGAGTGATAGATATAAACAAAAAGGTCAAATATGCCATAAATGTGCTGTTTATTGCCGTTGTGGGATACCTGACGTTCAGGATACTGTTCGCAAACCGTGAGATATCGGACGTATTCAAAGAGCTTCACAGGGCAAACAAGATCTGGCTTGCTTTCGGTGTGCTCGCAGTGTTCTGTTTTATTGCGGGCGAATCGGTGATAATCAAGTATATGCTGTGGCTTTTCAAAGAAAAAGTCCCGTTTCTGCGATGTTTGAAATACTCGTTCATCGGCTTTTTCTATTCTTACATCACACCGTCATCTTCGGGCGGACAGCCTGCACAGATGATATATATGAAAAAAGACGGCATCTATTACGGCTATTCGACACTGATAATGCTGGTCATTGCAGTGGTCTATAAGGCTGTGCTGGTGCTGATGGGCATATTCTTCTATATTTTCTATCACGATTTTGTGGTATCACATGTGGGCGATTATATGTGGCTGGTCTATGTCGGATTTCTGCTCAATGTCGCTTACATCGCACTTTTGCTGGTCGTTTGCCTCAAACCGCTGTGGTCGAGGAAAATGGGCATCAAGGTGATAAATTTCCTTGCAAGGCTGCATATCATAAATCCCAACAAGTCGGAAAAAATGATCGCAAGGCTGATAAGGATATTTGACAACTATGTCAAGGCATCACAGTATATAAAGAATAATCTCGGTTCGCTGTTCACGATAACGTTCTTTACGGTGCTGCAGAGGCTCTCGCTGTTTATGCTGACGTGGATAGTTTACAAGTCATACGGTCTGGACGGCAGCAGCTTTATGGAGATAGTTGCTTTGCAGGTGATGATAGGCGTTGCAGTCGAGATGCTGCCGCTGCCGGGTGCAGCAGGCATCACAGAGGCGTGCTTTGTAAAGTTCTTTGAGGGCGTTTTCGCACTCGAGCTTATCAGCCCGTCGATACTGCTAAACAGAGGACTCAGCTTCTACGCCGTTATTCTCGTCGGCGGACTTGTCACGCTGTTCACGCACATTCTCAACGTCAGAAAGTACGGAAAGGATACCGACAAGGAAAAGCAGAAACAGGAGCTTGAACAGGCAGCAGTCGATCTGCCTGCGGATAAAACGCAAAACAAAGAGGAAAAATAACATCAAGGGAACAAGGTGAGAAAATGATAGGATTTTATAACTATACCGTAATACTGACCTATATGAGTCTGGCGTCGGCTGTCGTGGGTATCACGCAGGTCTTTGAGGGACACGAGCGCATAGCCATACTCTGCCTTCTCATATCGGGCATATGTGACCTGTTCGACGGAAAGGTCGCAAGACATAAAAAGGACAGGACAGATCAGGAAAAGCTGTTCGGCATACAGATAGACTCACTTTGTGACCTCGTTGCATTCGGCGTTCTGCCCGCATGCATAGGCTACAATATGGGCTTCAACTACGGTCTGGGACTCGTATCGGCAATACTCATCGTGCTGTGCGGTCTTATCCGCCTCGGCTATTTCAACGTCAAGGAAGAGGAAAGACAGCGCACCACTGCTGAGAACAGAAAGGAATATCAGGGCGTGCCTATCACAACATCGTCCATAATCCTTCCGCTGCTCTTCCTTGCCAAGAAGAATATCCCCGACGAAGCGTACCCGTATGTTTTCCAGGGCTTTATGGTAGCACTCGCACTGCTGTTCGTGCTTAATATCAAAGTCAAAAAGCTGTCGGCAAGAAGCATCTTTATAATGTTCACGCTCGCAGCACTCGTAATAATCGGCCTTTGGACACTCGCACCGAAGTGATGACTTCATAAAAGGGGGAGAAAGCTATGAAATACCGCAACAGACAGGGTGAAGAATTTGAGCAGACCACCTCGCAGGATAAACTGCTGAGGAAAATGTATGACAGCTATTTTTGCAGGGCTGTGCTGAGGTTTCTGAGCATACCTGCATTTTCAAAGATCGCAGGGCTGTTTATGGACAGCAAGCTGTCGGCAGGCTTTATTTCTGATTTTGTCCAGAGCAATGATATTGACCTTTCGGACTATGAGCCGCAGGCTTATAAGTCGTTCAATGACTTTTTCAAAAGAAAGATCAGACCCTCGGCAAGACCTCTTCCAAAGGATAAAAACGTGCTCATCTCGCCGTCTGACGGCAAGGTGACCGCTTATGAGATAGACAAGGTCAACGGCTTTGTCATCAAAAACTCTGTTTACTCGGTCAGCAGCCTGCTGCGTGACAAAAAGCTCGCAAAGCGCTATGAGAACGGCTATGCCGTTATCGTAAGGCTGACACCCGACGATTATCACAGATATTGCTACGCCGCAACCGGCGTAAAGAGCCACGACAGAACGATAAAGGGCGTGCTGAGCACGGTAAACCCCGTGGTCAACGAGTACGTTCCCGTTTATAAGGAAAATTCAAGAAACTATTGCCTTATCAGAACTGAGGAGTTCGGCGACATCATTCAGATGGAGGTCGGCGCTCTGCTGGTGGGCAGGATAACCAATGCGCACCCTTACGGCAGAAGAACTGTCCTCAGAGGTGAGGAAAAAGGTTATTTCGAGTTCGGCGGTTCGACGATAGTGCTTTTGCTTGAAAAGGACAAGGTCGAGCTGTGCAGCGACCTGCTGGAGAACACCCGTGAGGGCTTTGAGACAAAGCTCAAACAGGGCGAAGCGGTAGGATATAAAAAGTAACGCAAATATGCGATTTTGTTGAGGGGGACTGAAAGAGTCACCCTCAATTGACTGTAAAGGAGGGAAACGCTGTTGTTCAAGTTAAATCACAATTGGATAGACCAGCAATACTTTTACGACGGCGATGACCTCGGGGCTGTCATTGGTGAGCACAGTACCGTCTTCAAGGCGTGGGCGCCGATGGCGACGGGCGTTTATCTGAATCTCTATCTCGACGGTGAGGGCGATAACCTTATCGAGTCGCTGCCGATGGAGAGACTCGACAAGGGCGTGTGGTACGTTGAGCTGTTCCGCAGCTGCGACGGTGAGTTTTACACATACTCGTTTGAATATAACCACAAAAAGCTCGAAGAAACTATAGACATCTACGCAAAGGCGTGCGGCGTCAACGGCAACAGGGGAGCTGTTGTGGACTTTAAAACAACAGACCCTAAGGGCTGGGAAAAGGACAGAAAGCCTGTCTGCACCAACGCCTGCGATGCGGTTATATATGAGTGCCACATCAGAGACCTCTCGATAGACAGGTCATCTGGCGTTGCACCGCAGCACAGAGGCAAGTTCCTTGCGATGTGCAGACCGAGAACAAAATGCGGCGGCGAATCGACCTGCCTTGAACATCTCAAGGAGCTTGGCATCACGCATGTTCAACTGCTGCCTGTTGAGGACTATGCAACGGTAGACGAGGCTCACCCCGAAAAAGAACAGTACAACTGGGGTTACGACCCGAAGAATTACAACTGTCTTGAGGGTTCGTATTCGACCGACCCGCACGACCCAAAATGCCGCATAAAAGAGTTCAAGCTGATGGTCAAGGCTCTGCACGATGCGGGCATCGGCGTCATCATGGACGTTGTTTACAATCACACATATTATACCGAAGAATCGGCGTTTGAGCGCTCTTTCCCGTTCTATTACCACAGGCATAAGAACGGCAAGTTCACTAACGGCTCGGGCTGCGGCAACGAGACCGCATCCGAAAGACTGATGATGAGAAAGTTCATCATCGACTCGCTGAAATTCTGGGTCAAAGAATATCACATCGACGGCTTCAGATTTGACCTTATGGCGCTGCACGACATCGAGACGGTCAATCTTATCCGTGACGAGCTGGACAAGCTCGACCCGCAGCTGCTGATGTACGGCGAGGGCTGGACAGGCGGAGAATCGCCTATGCCTGCCGACAAGCTCGCTTACAAGTGGAACTCCTACAAGTTCGGCAGGGTAGGGCTTTTCAACGATAATATCAGAGATTCCGTCAAGGGCGGAACTTTCAATCCATACGACAAGGGCTTTGTCAGCGGCAACAGGAACGCCGTTGCAACGCTCAGGCGCGGGATAGTCGGCTCTGTGCCGCACCACGAACTCAGCGATGCAAAAGAGGCTTGCTGGGCGTTTGAGCCGACTCAGGCGATAAACTACTGCGAGGCGCACGACAACA
>CAMYUO010000072.1 GCA_947302065.1 uncultured Clostridia bacterium
TTTTCAGGCAGTTATAATGCCCTTTGTGCACAGGATTGAACGTTCCGCCGTAGATAGCGATGTTCACTTGTTTTTGAGCCTTATAACAGGCTCTTTCGGATTTGGCTTGTACAGAACGGCTTTTGAACCGATGACCTGAACAACGTCAGCACCGATCTTTTCAGCGATCTCTTCGGCTGCTTCCCTTGCAGAATACAGAGAATTATCAAGAACGCTGAACTTTACAAGTTCGTGCACTCTCAGGTAATCATCTATCTGCGTTATCTGCTGGTCGTTAACGCCGCCTTTGCCTATCTGAAATACTGCTTGAAGGCTGTTTGCAAGACCTTTTAGCTCTGCTCTTTGTTTTGGTGTTATCATATATACCTCAGCTTTCCTGTTCTTTAAGCTTTTCAATTAGTGCTTTCAATGCGTTTGCTCTGTGCGACACGGAATTCTTGACATCTGCGCTGACCTGAGCAAAGCTTTTGCCTTCATACATAAATATCGGATCGTAGCCGAAACCGTTCTCTCCGAGCGGCTCGCAGCCGATCTTTCCGTAGACTCTGCCCTCAACTGCGATCTCTTCGCCGTTAGCCTTGATAAAGTGTATCGTGCAAACGAAGTGTGCAGATCTATCTTCGTCCTTAACGTCAGACATCTTTTTGAGAATGAGAGCTACCCTGTCAGCATCGTTATCGCAGCCGCCATAACGAGCCGAATACACTCCCGGCTCACCGCCGAGAGCGTCAACAACGAGTCCGCTGTCATCTGCGAGCACAGCACATTTTTCAAGGTCATATATTGCCCTAGCTTTGAGCGCCGAATTCTCAGCAAATGTAGTTCCCGTTTCCTCTACCTCAATGTCTAAACCGGCTTCACGCTGTGACACGACATCGTAGCCGAACGGCTCAAGCAGCTGCTTATATTCTCTTATCTTGCCCTTGTTATTGCTTGCGATTATAAGCTTCATACTGTCACCTTATTCCTCAAACAGAGCATTGACAAAGTCTTTAGCCACGAAGTTCTGCAGATCGTCTATCTGCTCACCTACTGTGATAAGCTTAACAGGGATCTTCAGATCGTCGGTGATGCTGATCACGATACCGCCCTTAGCTGTTCCGTCGAGCTTGGTGAGGATGATACCTGTGATATCAGCGACCTCGTTGAACTGCTTTGCCTGATTTACCGCATTCTGACCTGTGGTTGCATCAAGTGCAAGAAGCACTTCGAGCGCACAGCCCTCAGCCTGCTGGTGAACGATCCTTGCAATCTTTTTAAGCTCATCCATAAGGTTTTTCTTGTTGTGGAGTCTTCCTGCGGTGTCACAGATAACAACGTCGGCTTTTCTGGATTTAGCTGCAGTAAGTGCATCAAACACAACAGCCGCAGGGTCGGAACCCTCGTTATGCTTGATGATGTCAACACCGGCTCTCTGTGTCCATACTTCGAGCTGGTCGATAGCGGCTGCTCTGAATGTATCAGCCGCAGCGACAATGACCTTTTTGCCCTGCTGATGCAGAGAGTAAGAAAGCTTACCGATCGTTGTAGTCTTGCCAACGCCGTTAACACCGATAACAAGGATAACAGACGGTGTTGTCGACATATCAAGAGGCTGATCCTCACCGAGCATATCAGCGATAACGTCTTTGAGCATATCTCTGATCATCTCTGGGTCCTTGACATTTTCCTTCTTGACTCTGTCTCTGAGCTCATCACAGATCTTTACTGACGTGTTCACGCCGATATCGCAAAGAATGAGCGTTTCTTCAAGCTCTTCAAAAAGCTCCTCGTCGATCTTGGAAAACTTCTTCAGAAGTCCCTCGATCTTGCCCATCATTGAGTTTTTAGTCTTGCGCAAACCATTTTTAAGTTTTTCAAAAAATCCCATAGTGTCCTCCGAATTTATTCAAGTTTCATTTGCTGAACATCGCTGTTTGACATAGCAAGCAGCCTCGATATGCCCTTATCCTGCATTGTAACGCCATAAAGCATATCAGCCTCTTCCATCGTTCCACGTCTGTGTGTGATCGCGATGAACTGCGTCTTATCAGTCAGTCTGTGAAGATACTGCGCATACTTGGTGACATTGGCATCATCAAGAGCCGCTTCGATCTCATCAAGCAGACAGAAAGGTGACGGTGAATGCTTAAGTATTGCAAAATAGATAGATATTGCAACGAGAGACTGCTCTCCTCCGGAAAGCGAAAGCAGATTGGTGATGACTTTTCCCGGCGGCTGTGCATTGATGTCGATACCGCATTCGAGAACATCTTCCGGATCAGTAAGGATAAGTTCCGCTGTTCCGCCGCCGAAAAGCTCTGCAAATATCTTTTTGAAGTTTGCATTTATAACGTCGAACGTCTGCATGAACATGCTCTTCATGTTTTCTGTCAGCTGTTCGATCATTGTTTCGAGTTCTTTTTTAGAGTCATTAACATCATTGAGCTGACCCGTCATAAATTCATATCTCTCGGATACCTCAGCATATTCCTCGATAGCACCGAGGTTAACACTGCCAAGGTTCTTGATCTTGTTTCTGAGCTCTGTCAGGTGCTTGTTAGCCTCGTCCATATCCTCGATATCGACCGATATGTTAGCGGCATCTGTTCTTGTAAGCTCATAATCATCCCACAGCTTGGCTACGAGATTATCAAAGTTCTCCTTGACAGATTCCGTACGCTCCTCAGTACGAGTGATCTGCGTTGATAGGTTTTCCTTCTCGTCCATTTTGTTCTTGAATCTGTTTCTCAGCTGATTTGCTGCGGCATCAAATTCAAGGTGCATCTTCTGACACTGGGCGATATCCGCATTGATCTTCTCAATCTCAGAAGCAGAATCATCGATAGCCTTTTTAGAATCCTCTATCTGCTGTTTTTTGTCTTTGATATCATTCTGACATTCAAGCACTGTGAGTTCAAGTTTGCCGTTTTCATCAGAATTGTTTTCAAGTACATTCTTAAGCTGCTCGATTGACAACTTGCACGATTCGATATCCTTTGAAAGCTCGGTCGACTTCACTCTCATCTGTGAAAGTTCATCGCTGAGCGATTCTCTTGCAGCTTTGAGTTCTTCCTGCTGCGACTGTGACACAGTAAGCTTTGCCTCCCAATCAATGATATCCTTATCGGTCTGAGTGATCTGCTTTGTCACATCTTCAATGTCTTTCTGCGATGCAACCATCTTAGCTTTCAGCTGTTCAACGAGCTGGTCAAGGTCATCGAGCTGTTTTTCATACTGGGTAACAAAGTCTTTGACTCTCTTGATCTCCGATTCAAAACGAACGCAGTCGTTGCTCAGCAGACCGAGTTCCTCTTTGAGTCCCTCGATATCAGCTGAATACTTAGCAGTTTCCTGCGTCATAAGCTCAACTTGCTTTTCAAGATCCTTTGCTGATGCAGCAAGTTTTTCTTTTCTGCTGTTTATATCTTCAATCTCATTTTTTCTTGAAAGGATACCCGTGCTCTTTGACACGCTTCCGCCCGTATATGAGCCGCCTGCGTTGACGACCTGTCCGTCGAGCGTAACTATCTTGAACTTGTATCCATACTTTTTAGCAATGACCGAAGCAGCGTCAATATTTTCTGCAACGCAGACATTTCCGAGCAGGCTGCCTATTATCTGAGAATACTTGCTGTCAGCCTTGACAAGCTCACTTGCCATTGCAACATAGCCCTCGCAGTCTTCAAGACCCTTGTTCTCAAATATCCTTGCCACAACAGAAGATATCGGCAGGAATGTAGCTCTGCCCGCTTTGTCCTCTTTAAGCAAGCTTATGCAGCGTTTTGCAACACTTTCATCATTGACGATTATATTCTGCAGTGCAGCACCGAGTGCAGTTTCAATTGCAACGGTATGTTCGCTTTTGACTTCGATAAGCTGTGCGACAGATCCGCAAACACCTTTGATCCTGCCCTGCTTGCCGGCAGTAAGCACATGCTTAACGCTGAACGAGAAACCTTCCATCGAGTTTTCAAGGTCACGCAGGATTGCGAGCTTTGAATCAAGCTCACGCAGTTTCAGCTGTGATCTTGAAAGCTCTTCCCTGCTCTCATCAAGCTTGATTTTCTTGTTCTCATAGAGCTTATTAAGACCCGCAAGCTTGTTTTCACATTCCTGTTTCTTTTCGTCGGCTTTTCTCTGTGCCGTGCGCAGTTCGCCAAGTTCCTTGCTTGCTAGGCGATTGTTGTTTTCAAGTTCTTTCTGCGATTCCATTGCAGATGATAACTGGTCTTCGCAGTCTGAGATATTGTTCTTTGCACTTTCGAGCCTGAAATTCAGCTCATTCTTTTTGAGGTAGACTTTATTGATGCTTGCGTTTACCTCACCGATATTCTTATCCTGATCCTCGGTCTTAAGGATAAGATTCTGTATCTCAGCCTCTTTTTCGGCTATCTCTTTTTCGGACTCTGCCTTTTTCTTATCAAGCTCTTCAATGTCTTTCTGCCTTTTTTCAAGCTCGGTGGTGTTGAAATATCTGAAGCTCTTAGCCTGTTCTATCTGCTCATTGAGCTGGAGTATCTTATCCTCAAGGTGAGAGATGTCGTTTTCGATGACAGCCATATCAGTCCTCGACTGTGCGCTTTGCTCCTCGATATCGTGTATCTTTTCACGGAGCTGCTCTATCTCTTCGACCTTCTGAGCACTTTTCTGAGCGTTTTCAAGTATAGCATTATCTGCATCCGAAAGCTCGTCGCTCAGCGCTTCATACTGCTGTCTCAAAGATGCAAGCTTATCCTCAAAACCTTTTATCTGCTCCATATAGCTGTTGAGTCTGTGATTCCAGACAGAGACCTCAAGCTCACGCTTTTCATCGTCAAGAACTTTGAACTTCTTTGCCTTTTCAGACTGTGCTTTCAGCGGTCCGATACGAGACTGCAGCTCTGTGATGATATCATTGAGTCTTGCAATATTATCCTCAGCAGCTACAAGCTTTTTCTGTGCTTCTTCCTTCTTGAATCTGAGCTTTGCAATTCCCGCAGCTTCTTCAAATATCTCACGCCTGTCACTCGATCTGCCCTTGACGATATCAGCGATCCTGCCCTGTCCGATTATAGAATAGCCGTCCCGACCGAGACCTGTATCCATAAACAGCTCGACAACGTCTTTGAGCCTGACCGAATTGCCGTTGATCATATACTCGCTGTCACCGTTCTGGTAAAGCTTTCTCGACACAGAAACAAGGTCTGAATCAAAATTGAGTGTATGATCTTCGTTTGAGATATTGATAGTTACCTGCGCAAACTGGGACTTAGGGCGTGTCTGTGTGCCGTGGAAGATAACTCCAGACATTTTTTCATCACGCATAGCCTTGGTAGACTGTTCACCCATTACCCAGCGCATAGCATCACTGATATTGCTCTTGCCAGAGCCATTCGGTCCGACAACAGCGGTGATGCCTTTATTAAATTTAAGCTCAGTTTTGTCAGGGAAAGATTTAAATCCCTGGATCTCCAATGATCTTAAATACATTTACCTTTTCTCCGTTGATTATGATTTCCTGTCTGCTCAAAGAATCGTCTGTGCTGATACTGCAAGTCACTCCAAGTTCTTTGAGAGCATTTATATTGCTTTTTTTCTGACCTGTAACAATGCTGAAACAGCGGCTGTTTATTACAAGGTCAAGATTTGTGTTTTCATTGATATGTGCCTTTATCCCGTCGAGGAATATCCTGCTTTGAACTATCTCGCTAAGCGCAGGATGATAATATCCGGCAACGATACTCTGCTCAACAAGTTCTGATGAATGCAGACCAAGTTTTATAACATCTATACCTGCAGTATTGAACATTTTCAACATCTGAGCACACAGCCCGATGACCTGTTCAAACGGCATCATTTCATACTGACCCAGATCGTACAGCTTGGCAAGCTTTGTGCCTTTGAGCACAACGACAGGATATATCCTGACCGTTTTAGGTGCAAGCTCAATAATGCGTTGAGCTGTGTACATTTCACGCTTTGGATCACTCTTATACAGTCCGACCATCATTTGCAAACCGAGTTCAAAACCATACTCTTTGATAAGCTTGCTTGCGTTTACAACATCCTGCTCGGTATGACCGCGTTCATTTGCTTCAAGCACCTCGTCACAAAGTGACTGAGCGCCAAGCTCGATAGATGTCACACCATACTGTTTCAATATATCAAGCACCTGTTCGTCGATATAATCAGGTCTGGTAGAGATGCGTATGCCCTTGAACTTGCCCGCACCTATAAACTTGTTTGCCGATAAAAGCAATTCAAGCATATAATCTCTCGGAACAGCTGTGAAACTGCCTCCGAAAAATGCTATCTCGCTTTCGCTCGGGTCAGTTATCTGTTCAAGTGCCTGTGAACATATGCGTTCAACATCACTTGCGTGCGGTATCTCGGTGTTTCCGGTAATAGTCCGCTGATTGCAGAACGCACACATATGAGGACATCCAATGTGCGTTACAAAAACAGAAACGTTATTATGCTTCATATCCCATAAGTGCGAGTGCTTCTTTTGCAGCGTTCTGCTCGGCTGATTTCTTTGATCTGCCGATGCCCTCACCGATAACGTTGCTGTTGAGCATCACCTGAACGGTGAATTTTTTATCGTGATCGGGACCGGATTCGCCTATAAGAACATACTCGACCTTTTCTTCCGGATTCTTCTGGATTATCTCCTGAAGCGCAGTTTTATAATCCACAAAGCTTACAACGCTGTGCGGTTTGATGTCCTCCGGTATAAACGAAAGAACATACTTTGATACAGCCTTTAGTCCGCCGTCGAGATAGATAGCGGCAATAACTGCCTCAAATGCGTCTGAAACGATTGACGGTCTTTCACGTCCGCCAGTCAGTTCCTCACCTTTGCCAAGGAAAATAAAGTTTCCGAGGTCGATCTGTTTTGAAAAATCAAAAAGTGCCTTTTCACATACGAGAGATGCTCTGAGCTTAGTAAGCTCGCCCTCGGGAAGATGCTTGAAGTGTTCAAAGATATAATCGCTTACTACGACTGAAAGCACTGAATCACCGAGAAACTCAAGCCTTTCATTGCTGTTTCTCTGCTTTTTGCTCTCATTTGCAAAGGATGAGTGTGAAAGAGCTTCATATAAAAGTCTCTCATCCTTAAATCTGTAGTTTATCTTTTCCTGAAACTTTTTGAGATTTTCCTTTTCGTTCAACTATATCACTCCCTTATTAAACTGCGCACGCACAAGGACGTGCGCAGTGATGTATTCTTAGCCCTCTGCTTCTTCCTGCTTTATCTGAGAAAGAGCCTGAGTCATTGTGTCGATGACTTTTGTTTCGGTGAACAGTTTCGCCTGTCTGATAGCATTATAGAATGCCTTTGCATCAGAGCTTCCATGAGCTTTGATAACTGGCTTTGCCGTGCCAAGCAGAGGTGCTCCGCCGTACTCGGAATAATCGACTTTCTTCTTGAAGTCCTTGATATTTTTCATTACCATTGCAGCGGCAAGCTTAGTCTTCAAATTCTTCTTGAATATGCCCTTTAGCTCGTTGGAGAAGAATTTGCCCATACCCTCATAGAGCTTGAGCATCAGATTACCGCTGAATCCGTCGGCAACGCAAACATCACAGTCACCAAGAGGAAGCTGTCTTGCTTCGATATTGCCCACAAAGTTTATAGGAGCAGTTTCAAGCAGCTTGTATGCAGCCTTATCAAGATCTCTGCCCTTAGACTCCTCAGCGCCGATGTTTGCAAGCGCAACACGAGGCTTGTCAACGTTCATTATCTTCTGCATATATGCAGAGCCCATAACGCC
>CAMYUO010000073.1 GCA_947302065.1 uncultured Clostridia bacterium
GGTGTTAAACTCCCGAACGCCCAAAATATTAAAAAGTTTTTGGACGGGGGTGGGGGGGATAACCCTTCTATAAATGGTTTTCCCCCAGCTGTCCCGCAGTGTCATGCAGTTAATCTTCCCATTTAGAGCATAGATTGTTGAGGGTATCTGTCATCTTGGCGAGCTCCTTATTGGTCAGACCGGAACTGCGGTTGACGAGTGCAGTAAGTCTTTCGAGCGATGCAACAAGGCGCTGATAAGACGGCGAATAGCCCTTTGATTTTTTCTCGACGGGTATAGGTGCGGCATTGACGAACTCGCCTGTGAGTATATCGAGCACAGCGCCGCTGTACGGTGCGAACGCCTCGAGGTGATAGTCATTTTTCAGGTGTGCGGTGTATTCGTCTGCGATAGATGCCTCGGAGTGATTGACGAATGCTTTTTTAACGTTCTTGACGTGGCTTATCCAGTCGTTGAGACCGTCAACATCTTCGTGGCCGCTGATGCCCGGCAGGGTGAGTATCTGCGCCGCAACGGTTATCTCCTCACCGAACAGCTTGACTGTCCTTGCGCCCTCGACAAGACTGCGCCCGAGCGTGTTGAGCGCCTGATAGCCGACGAAAAGCACTGTGTTCTCGGCTCTCCACAGATTGTGTTTGAGGTGGTGCTTTATGCGTCCTGCCTCGCACATTCCGCTTGCGGAAATGATTATCTTGGGTATGCTGTCAAAGTTTATCGCCCGTGACTCGTCGCTTGTCGTTGCCAGCTTCAGGCCGTCGAACGAGATAGGGTTGATGCCCTTGCTGACAAATTCAAGAGCTTCCTCGTCAAAGCAGGATTCTTTGTTTTCGTTGAATATCCTCGTTGCCTCGATAGCAAGCGGGGAGTCAACATAAACGGGGAAGTTGGCGTGACCTGTGACCATGTTTTCCGCCTTTATCTGACGCAGGAAATACAGCAGTTCCTGTGTTCTGCCGACAGCGAACGACGGGATAACGACGTTTCCGCCTCGGTCAAAAGTCGTCTGTATTATCTTTGCGAATGCCTCGGCATAGTCCTTCGGCGGCTCGTGGCGGCGGTTACCGTAGGTCGCCTCCATTATAACGTAGTCCGCACTTGCGATATACTGCGGGTCACGGATAAGCGGCTGTTTGTGGTTGCCGATATCGCCCGAGAACAGCAGCTTTCTCGTTTCTCCGCCCTCTGTGAGCCAGATCTCTATGCTTGCTGAGCCGAGCAGGTGACCTGCATCGGTATAGCGGACCTTAATGCCCTCGCAGATGTCTATCTCTTTATCATATTCATGCGGCTCAAAGCATGCTATCGCACCCTCTGCGTCAGCCATCGTGTAAAGCGGCTCGACCTCCTGATTGCCCTTACGCTTGCCTTTACGAGAACGCCACTCTGCTTCAAACTCCTGTATATGTGCAGAGTCACGCAGCATTATCGAGCACAGGTTGCAGGTCGCTTTTGTGGCGTGTATCTTTCCGCTGAAACCGCCTGCGTAAAGCAGCGGCAGCAGACCCGAGTGGTCTATGTGGGCGTGTGTGAGCAGCACGAAATCAATGCACGACGGCGGGCAGGGGACTTTCTCGTTCTCAAAATAGTTTATGCCCTGCTCCATTCCGAAATCGACAAGGAATTTCTTGCCGCAGGCTTCGATATATGTGCAGCTGCCTGTGACCTCGTGGGTAGCGCCCAAAAATATAAGTTTCATAAAAGCTCTCGCCTCGATTCTATTTGATGATTTAATTATATCACACCTATCTGCGATTTTCAAGCATTTTGCACAATTTCTTTGGCGAAAACGGTCTTAAAATGTGCAAAACAATAGCCGCAGATGCTGGTCTGCGGCTAAAGCTCATATTGTCTCCTTTGTTATGTCGAAATTTATCTGTATTATGGTTTTGCGTAGTATCCGTTAAAGTGTCGCTGTCACCTCACTTTTTTGTGTATGTTTTCTGTCTTACTGCTTGAGGTACTCAACGCCGCCGATCTCAACGCCCTTGTAGTCGTAAACATTGATTATCTCGCCGAAGATGAGGTATTCGCCGAATCCGTTGACATTGTTGGCAGGGTCGATAGATACCTTTTCGCCGTTGTTTTTGATGAATGCAAAGTCGTCGTAAGCGTCGGTGTCTACCTTATACAGCTGCTTGTTATCGGGTGAATAGACCTCGAACTCGGAAAGCATCATTTTTTTGCCGTCTGCGCTCTTGAGCTCAATGCTCTTTACGTTCGGCTTAGTGTTGGTCGTGAACTCAAAGCCTTCAAGCGGTATCGAGTCCTCGCCGGCAAATCTTGAGTAGGTCATCTTGATGTCCTTATTTGCGTCGATTTCCTCGCACGGGAAAACATTTACTGTTGCATCGCCGTCTTTTGCGTGGCTGCCAATAGCATAGCCGTTCTGGAACAGATCGAGCTTTCCCGAGCCGTCGGCATATTCGACATCAATATTGAAAATCGGATTTTCATGCAGCATTCTCTGTGCATCAGAGTTCTTTGCATCATGGCTTTCTATCGTGATAAGGTTGTGTCCGTCACAAAGCTGTGCGTCTACGGTTATTTTGAAATTCTCGTTCTCCATAACATAGTTCTTGACTGCGTTCTCGTTCTGCTCGATGCGCTCAGAGCCTTTCATGTAGTAGTCGACATTGTCCTTGTGCATCAGCTGGCTTACGGCAAATGCACCGATAGGCACTGCAAGAGCTGCTGCTACGATAAAGGTTATAAACTTACGGCTTATTTTCTTTCTTGCTTTTGTTGTTGTCATATCTTCTTCCGCCTTTCTTGTCACACGGGAGATGATGTCGTTCTGTTCGCTTTCCGAAAGAGGCACTTCGCCGAATCTGAGAAGCTCGTCGAGCATAGCGCCGCATTCGTTCTCGTCTGCTGAAAAAGCGAGATCATTAAGCTTTGTTTTCATCTTTCTCCCTCCTTTAAAATGTTCTTGAGTTTGATAAGTCCGCGGGATATTCGTTTGTTGACCGTTGGCACGTTCATTCCGAGATCATTTGCGATGTCCTTGTTGCGCTGCCCGAAAAAGTACCGCCGCAGGAAAATTTGCGTGTCAGGCTCGCCCAGAGCGTCTATTGCCTGCATCAGCTCACTTGATGTATCTGCAAATATATCCTCGTCGCTTGAAAGGTCGTAAACCTCGTCAAGCGGCACGGTCTGAGCCTTGCCTGTGACTTTGCGGAAAACGTCTATGCAGTGCCTCTGTGCGATGACGGACAGATATCCGCCGACGCTTGTGAACTGCTTGCCTTCCTTTGCTGCTGAAAACAGCTTGAAAAAGATGTCGCTGACAGCCTCGTCTGCGTCTTCTTTTGCACAAACTCCCGAAAGGCGAGTGAGCACTATCTTATATACATATCCGCTGTACTGCTTTACTGCGGCGGCAAGCCCTTTTTCCGCATCGCTCGTCAGCAGCTCGGCTATTTGCTTGTCGGTCATTTGAATATCCCACCTTTTGTCTTTGAAACGTTTCATTAATATAAACGGATGGTATGACGGAAAAGTGACAGAAACGAAAAAAGTCATATAGAAAAATCTATACGACTTTTTTCTCAGTGAATAGTGAAAAGTGAATATCGAATAGTGAATAGTTGCGGTATCGCCTGCGGCGATGATTTTAAAATCCGTTATTCCTCTGCCTGTGCGAACTGGCTTTCGTGGCGTGTGAAGAAGTCTGTTCTCGGCGGCAGGAACTTGAGCTTGTGGTTTTCGCCTGTGAAATAGCTTACAGGCTCAAAGATGTGCTCCCAGCTCCAGAACTCTTCGCCGACGCCGAGATACTCACGCACCTTTTCAGTGCCGAAAGGTGCCATCGGGTGCAGCAGCGCAGCAGCTATCCTTATAATATAGAATATGTCTGCGAGTGCCTGCGAAAGCTCTTCCTTGCTCTGCTCGTCAGGCTTGAGAGCCTTTGCCATGTACTTGCTGGCATTTCTGATGTAGCTGTCAAGGACATATGTGCACTGGTGGAACGCAAAGCGTGACATATGGCGCTCGTAATCGAGCACTGCCTTTTTGCCCTCGGCGAGTATCTTCTCGCTCGGTGCATTTGTCGGCAGCACGCCGTCAAGCTCTTTCTGTGCAGTATAGAACGCCGTTCTGATTATACGGTTATATACGTTTGAAAGCAGCAGGCCGTCTTTTACAACAGGGTCCTGCTCGTCGGGCTTGGCATCGGGATTGAACGGCTTTGGCATAAAGCTTACAGAGCGCTGACCCAGACCAAGGCCCAGCCAGTGCATTCTCAGCTGTTCGGGAGTGTAGTAATTGAGCAGCTCGTCAGCCATAGGCGGCTTTACTGCGCCCGAGCTTGATGCTTTCTTGTCAAGGAAAAGAATGTGGTGGTTTGCAACGATTATCGGCATCTGCAATTCACCGTCGGGAACGTCTGCGGTCTTTTGCTCGGCAGACTGCTGAGCCATCCACATTGCAGGCTCTGCAATGCCGTAGAAATAGATGTTGTCCTGACCGATGAACTGGTAAACGGCAGCCTCTTTGCTGCACCAGTAGTCTTTCCATTCAGCCTTGTCCCTGCCCTGCGATTCAAGGTAGGTCTGCGTGAACGAGATAGGTGCCCACAAGGATTCGGGCCATACCCATACGGTGAGGTCCTCGCCGTCCTGTTCAAATTTCGGTGCGGGAACGCCCCACTCGATATTGCCTGTGAGCCTGAAAGGAACGAGCTTTTTGCCTGTGCGGTATCTTATGCTGTGTGCGGTGAGCACTCTGCACGCCTGCTCGCAGTCGGCAAGCGCAGTGAATGCGATAGTGAACGAAGGCTTTTTAGGCTCTTCGATGTATTCGTGCTGCGGCAGCTCGCTTTGTATCTGATTGTAAGTCTCTTCAAATTCACGCTTGATGTAGATAACAGGCGGCTTGAGGAACTCCGAGATAGTTTTCCAGACAACAGGTCTGATGTCCTTGCGCTTCTGCATCTGTGCGACCCAGTCCTGCAAGAGCTTTTCATAGTCGCACAGCTTGAAATACCAGTTGGTAACAGGGCGCATCGACGGCTTTTCACCTGTCAGCGTGCTGACGGGGTCAACGAGGTTCTCAGGCATATACTGATGACCCATATCGCACTCGTCAGCGTAGCCTTTTTCAGATGTGCAGCCGTCAACGGGGCATTTGCCGACGACCTGTCTGCCGTTGAGGAAAACGCCAGCCTTTTCATCATAGAACTGCATCGTTGAGATCTTTTCAAGCTGTCCTTTTTCGTAAAGTGAGTTCAGGAATTCCTGTGTGTACTCAGCGTGTACCTCTTTGCTGCGGTCAAGACCCGATGCAGCGAAAAGGTTAGGCTTGACAGCGTATTTTTCAAGTGTTGCAGCCTGCTTGTCGTGGTTTGAGCGCACGAAATCTTCAAGGCTGCCCTCGAACTCGCCGCTTTCGACCTTTTTGCGCCAGCCCTCAGCAATAGGCGAGCCGTAGCAGTCGGTACCTGTGACGAAGATGACATTCTCGCTGCCTATCCTGTCACGCAGAAATCTTGCATAGGTATCCGCAAACACCAGCATACCGCCGACGTGACCGAAGTGCAGCTCCTTGTTGCCGTAAGGCATACCGCCTGTGATAACGGCTCTCTTCGGGAACTCGGGACGGGGTATCTCAAAATTCTTCTTGTCCTTGTTATTGTCTTGCATCTGAATTTACTTTCCTTTCAACGCTTCCGTGCCCGGGGCATCGGGAGCAAACTTTTTCTTATAAATAAATGTGTACAGGCACGCAAAGAAAATGCCTATCGCAGCACCTGCGAGAACGTCGGTAGGGTAGTGTACGCCGACGTGCATTCTCGAATAGCACATGAAAATGCTCACGCAGAGTGCGGGTATGCCGAACTTTTTCGGCATCATCAGAAACACCACGAACAGACAGCCGAACGTTGCGCCTGCGTGACCCGACGGGAACGAGGCATCTCTCACGCTCATAAGTGATTCAAGCCCATCTATCTGCGTGAAAGGCCGTGGCCTGTCAATTATCTTTTTGAGGATAAGGCTGCCGAGGACATACGAGCTGCCCAGCGAGCATGCACACACGCAGCCTGTGCGCCGTGTCTTCGGTATTATCATAAGCAGCAGTGCGACTGCTATCGCAAGCTCGCCGTGTGCGCCGATCCAGCCGAAAAGCTTGCATATCGGGTCGAGCACGGCATTTCTCAGATTGTCCTGTATCCACAAAAGAACATCAGCTTCCCATTTCATCGTGAGCACCTCACTTTGTCACGGGCGCTATCTTCCAGATGTTCTCTGCATAGTCCTTGATAGTTCTGTCAGATGAGAATTTGCCTGCATTGCACATGTTCAGCCAGCACTTTTTCGCAAAGCCCAGCTCGTCTTTGTAGTCTGCATTGCAGCGCAGCTTGGTGTCAACATAATCGACAAGGTCGCCGACAACATAATAGTGGTCGGGAACGTGCCAGCTTGCGCCGTCGGTGAGTGCCTTGTAAAGCTCCTCAAAGCTGCCTTCCTGGTCTGACGGGATACCGCCGTCATCGAAAGTGCCGTCGATGAGCTTATTAAGCACTCTGTTTATCTTTTCATCGCCGAAAACGAGCTTTCTTGGGTCATAGTCTGGCATTATCTTTTCAAGCTCCTCGACCCTTGCGCCGAAGATGTAGTTGTTATCCTCGCCTGCCTCCTGCACTATCTCGACGTTTGCGCCGTCGTAAGTGCCGAGCGTAACTGCGCCGTTGAGCATCAGTTTCATGTTGCCCGTACCGCTTGCCTCAGTGCCCGCCGTGGATATCTGCTCTGAGACATCAGCTGCGGGAACGAGCTTCTGTGCATAGGAAACGTTGTAGTTCTGCACGAAAACGACTTTGAGCAGGTCTTTTGTCTGCTCGTCCGAGTTGACCATCCTGCCTATCTCGCCGAGCAGCTTGATGATAGCCTTTGCACGTCTGTATCCCGGTGCGGACTTTGCGCCGAAGATATATGTGGTCGGCGTGAAGTCCTTTATCGAGCCGTCTTTGATGCCGTAGTAGATATAGATTATCGACAGGGCATTGAGCAGCTGCCTTTTGTACTCGTGCAGTCTTTTTATCTGGATATCGAAGATAGTGTTCGGGTCAACGTCGATGCCGTCGTGCGCCTTGATAAAATCAGCGAGCTGTTGTTTTTTCTGCTTTTTGATGCTTATGAACTCACGCAGGATGTTTTCATCATCTGCATATTTTTCAAGATCTTTGAGCTTATCGAGGTCTGTTATCCAGCTGTCGTCGCCGAGCAGCCTTGTGATGAGTGCCGAAAGCTCTTTGTTGCAAAGTGCCAGCCAGCGCCTCTGGGTGATGCCGTTGGTCTTGTTCTGGAATCTTTCGGGGTAAAGCTCATACCACGCCTTGAGAGCGTCGTTTTTGAGTATCTCCGTGTGTATCTCGGCAACGCCGTTTATGAACGACGAAACGTATATAGCCATATAAGCCATGTTCACCATGCCGCAGGATACAGGCTGTATCTTTTCGATAGCATTTCTTTCCATGCCTTTTGCATACATATCCTTGATAAAACGCTCGTTTATCATCAGAATATACCTGTAAACGTCGGGCAGGATATTCTCCACCAGTGAGCAGCGCCATTTTTCAAGAGCCTCTGCCATAATGGTGTGGTTGGTGTAGTTGAATATCTTATGCGCCTTTTCAAACGCAGCCTCAAAGTCATAGCCGTTTTCGCAAAGCTGTCTTATCAGCTCGGGAATTGCTATAACAGGGTGTGTGTCGTTGAGCT
>CAMYUO010000074.1 GCA_947302065.1 uncultured Clostridia bacterium
TTTTCTTCGGTTCAAATATAATTGCCAAAATAGCAGACAAAGCCGTAACAATGATGGTTTTCTCTGCATTCGTATTGACTTTAAAAGCGACCTTTTTCATATCCTGTCCTCTTTTCGTGATAAAGATCCTGAGTAATTATATCACTAATTGATATATTTTGCAACTGCTTTTGTAGATATACTGAAAAATCATATGAGAATATACTTTTCAAGCTCGACGAACTCGCTTTGTGTGATAGCCTGACTGAGCATGATCTCGGGCTTTGTTACATATCCGCCTATCTTCTCACGGGTGTCAACGATCTTCTGTGCTTTTTCAAGTGAGATAAGCAGAGCCTGCGATATCTCAACAGCATCTGCGGTGTTGATGTTAACCTGAGAAAGCTGCTTAGCAGTTGTGACCAGCGGAGCTGTTATTGCCTTTGTGGATTTTGTTGTGGTCTGTGCAGGCGTTGTTGCTGCCTTATCACTTTCTGCAACATAAAGATAATTCTCAAGTTTGGTCAGCGTCTTTTTGCCGATGCCTTCGACATTCAGCAGCATATCCAGTGAGCTTATAACGCCGACGTTGGAGCGATAGTCAAGTATACGCTGGGCAGTTGATTCTCCAACACCGTCAATCGCACAAAGCTGTGACAGATCCGCTTTGTTGATGTCGATAGGGAAGCTTACCGAAACGCTTGTCTGTTTTGTTTCCACAGGCTTTTCGGTAACGGTCTTGACAGTCTTTTCAGCTTTGTCCTGTTTATTATCCTTTTTATTTTCAGCATCAGAGCTATCTGTATTCTCGACGTTATTGCTGTTCGGATCGATAACGACAACTTCTTTGCGTTTTGCTTTTATCATAACTGTCGTGACAGTCACGCCGATAATAAGCAGCGCTGCAACGGCAGCTACAGCATATTTTGCAAATGCGGGCTTTTTATTCTTGTCAGACATTGTTTTTCTCCTGTTTTACTTGTTGTTCATCTCATTGAGCCGGTCGATCATTCTTACAAGTTCATCATATGACATTATCGCATCGCCAGTAAAGCTTAGTATTGCTCTGATAGGCATTTCTCTCAGCATAGCATCCACCATAAGGTCGCCTGCTGCGCCCATGCTGCCCTCAGGCTGAGCTTCTTTCATGTCTTTATTTATGTTTTCAATTATTTCGCCAAACAGTTTTCTTCCGTTCGGATCGGCGGCAATGTCTCCGAGAGGACTGTTGACCGTAAATTCTGATGGGATCCTATCGTTTGACGAGACGAAAACGTCTGCCGTGAGTCTTATATCTCTTGATGACGATCCGATGCTTATCTCAAAATCGCCCTCTTCAACGATCCAATCGTGTGCAGGCTCGCAATAGAAAGCAAAGGCACGTTTGTTGAGCTTGAACATGACTTTCTTTGATTCTCCAGCTTTCAGAGAGACTTTTTCAAAACCTTTGAGCTCTCTTACCGGTCTGATAACACTTGAGTTCTTGTCGCTCACATAAAGCTGAACGACCTCTTTTCCGTCGGTCTTGCCTGTATTCTTAACAACGACCGAAACTGTAAGCTCTTCATCAGCTGAAAAAGCGTTTGTTGAGAGCTTGATATCAGAATACTCAAAAGTTGTGTATGAAAGTCCGTGACCAAATGGGAACAGTGGCTGGATATCCTTAAAATCATAGTATCTGTAGCCTACAAATATGCCCTCTCTGTAACGGACATCGTCTTTTTCGCCCGGGAAGCTGAGATAAGATGGGTTGTCTGCCAGCCTTACAGGGAAAGTCTCTGCAAGCTTTCCGCTTGGATTTACTTTTCCGAAAAGCAGATCACATGCAGCTCCGCCGACAGCCTGACCGCCAAGATACATTTCGAGTATGCTGCTTACTTTGTCCTTGAACGGCATCTCAACAGGTGAGCCGTTATGCAGTACAACAACTACGTTTTTGCAGACATCGCATATCCTGTCGATAAGAACGAGCTGGTTTTCGGGCATACGCATATGCTGTCTGTCAAAGCCTTCTGATTCGTACAGATCGGTAAGACCTGCGAATACGACAGCTATATCATTTTGCTTTGCACACTCGACCGCACGTGCGATCATATCCTCATCTACTGCGTCGGTGTTGTTGTCATAGCCTTGTTAATATGATACTTATAAGTATTCGGTCACAGCATCAAGTGCTGATGTGATCTCCGAGGAGTTGATGTGTGAGCTTCCGCCGCCCTGATATCTCGGAGATTTTGCAAATTCGCCGATGAATGCGATCTTTTTGGAACTGTCAAGCGGCAGCAAAGACTTATCATTCTTGAGCAATACAGCGCATTCGCTTGCTATCTTTCTTGCAAGCTGATGCTGAGCTTTCTTATCCCACTGTTGTGCATCGTCGCTTGTGCTGCTTTCATATTTGTTTATCAGATTCAGAACATTGCGTGCAGCCTGATCGACCAGCTTTTCGTCAAGAGTGCCGTTATTAACGGAATCAACTATCTTTTTGTCATTCACACCGTGACTCGACGGCATCTCAAGGTCAAGACCTGCCTTGATACCCTCGGGTCTGTCGTTGACAGCACCCCAGTCACTCATCACAAGTCCGTCAAAGCCCCATTTATCACGAAGGACATCGGTCAGCAGGAACTTGTTTTCAGAAGAATAAACGTTGTTTATCCTGTTGTAAGAGCACATTATGGTGTAAGGTTTTGCATTCTTCACTGCGCCCTCAAATGCAGCGGCGTATATTTCAAAGAAAGTTCTCTCGTCCATATTTGCCGAGCAGGTCATACGCCTCGTTTCCTGATTGTTGCATGCAAAATGCTTGAGAGACGTACCAACACCCATGCTCTGAACGCCCTTGATGTGTGCAGTTGCTATCTCAGATGCAAGATATGGGTCTTCGGAAAAATACTCAAAGTTTCTTCCGCAAAGTGGTGAACGTTTGATATTGCATCACGGTCCGAGCAGAACTGCAACTTTTTCAGCCTTGCAAGCCTGTCCGAGTGCTTTGCCCATGCTTGATACAAGTTCCCTGTCAAAAGAGCATGCTGTTGCGCAGGCACTTGGGAAACAGATAGCCTCAATAGCATCATTCATGATCTCAGAGTCATCTTTGACTTTTCTGAGTCCGTGCGGTCCGTCGGAAACCATTATTTCCGGGATATCGAGCCTTTCAACAGGCTTTGTGTGCCACGAATCATTTCCCGAACAAAGTGAGGCTTTTTCTTCGAGTGTCATTTCTTTGAGGATAGTATCAACGTTCATAGTTAACCTTCTTTCTGACTTGAATTAAGTATTTGAGTTAGTTTTGCTCTGAATTTTTCGTTTTCTTGTGCGGTCCTTTGAGTTTTCCGCCGCTACGACGGATCTTTTTTGCGATATGGCGTGACAACAGCAAAGAGTCGATGTTAGACTCGTCATACACAAGTCCGTTCTGCGACAGACATATGCACCTTTTTGCAAGGCACATCGCAGCAACGCCATAATCCTGCGTTATCACAATATCTCCCTTGTAAGCGAGATTTGCGACTTTCATATCTGCGCTGTCGGGACCTTTATCAACTGTGATCACATCGGCATAGTCACTTGTGAAATAATGCGAGGTGTCACAAACGAGCGTTACAGGTATGTTGCGTTCTTTGCATATGTCTATTGCTATATCAACGACAGGGCAGCCGTCAGCATCTATATATACCTGCATCAGTTGCCTTTGCCCTCAATGTAGAATGTCGCTTCCATATCTGCAATATGTGTCGCAAGTGCAAGCGGATACATTTCAAGAGCTTTTCCTATCGTATTTACGTTCTCTTCGCCCGAGAATCCCATATGCCATCTGATAGCCATTGCTTCCTCACGGGAAAGTCTCATAAAACCGCTCACTATGTATACCGATTTTTCGCCGTGGCCATAGGGCAGAGTATCGTTGTACTCGTAAAATGGGACTTCGACCCATTTACCGTTTTCATCTTTCTTGTTCCCTTTGCTCGTCTTGTAAAGATTGACCTTGCATATATCGTGCAAAAGCGCTACTATCGCAATAGTCTCGTCAGAATAATCAAGCTTGTAATCGGTCTTGACACGCTCACGCTCGAGATAACTGCAAAGGCAGTGGTACACGTTCATGCTGTGCTCGCACAGACCGCCTTCATAAGCGCCGTGGTATCTTGTTGAAGCCGGTGCAGTGAAAAAGTCGCTTTTAGGCGACATTAGATATTCAAGAAGCTTATCAGAGCCCTCTCTTGTTATGTGCTCTTTGTAAATGCTGATAAACTGTTCCTTGAGTTCGCTTGATGTCATATGGATACTCCTTCTAAGTTTGAACTAGTCAAACGGAAAATGAAATTATGAAAAAATGAGACAAATAATATGTCTTAATTATTATAGCATAGTTTGTCTATAAATAAAAGTATTTTTTATAAACTTTCAAAAAAAACTTGATTTTGTGGTCAGAATGTGCTACAATGTCTAGGAATAGTTGTATAGACTATTGTTATTTTCAGTAAATCATGTGCGGGGATATCCCGGATATAATAATCGGAGGTAAATCATATGTGTGGAATCGTTGGATTTACAGGTGACAAGCAGGCAGCTCCAATTCTTCTTGACGGACTGTCCAAGCTTGAATACAGAGGCTATGACTCGGCAGGAATCGCTGTCCGCAACGGTGAGAGCGATGTTGAGATCGTAAAAGCAAAGGGTAAGCTCAAAGTTCTTCAGGAAATGACCAATAACGGCGCTGCAGTCAACGGCTGCTGCGGTATAGGTCATACACGTTGGGCAACTCATGGAGAGCCGTCCTCACTCAATGCTCATCCTCATGCAAGTGACGATGAAAACGTTGTTGCAGTTCATAACGGCATTATCGAGAACTATCAGGAGTTGAAAGAAAAGCTCACTAAGAGAGGCTATACCTTCAAATCTCAGACTGATACCGAGGTCGCTGTTAAGCTCGTTGATTACTACTATAAGAAGTACAACGAGGGTCCTGTTGACTCTATCGCAAGAGCAATGACAAGAATCAGAGGTTCGTATGCTCTGTGCGTTATGTTCAAGGACTATCCGGGCGAGATCTATACCGCCCGTAAGGACAGCCCAATGATCATTGGCGTTACAGACGGTGAAACTTATGTTGCATCCGATGTTCCTGCTATCCTTAAGTATACAAGAAACGTTTACTAAATCGGCAATATGGAGATAGCTAAGCTTGAAAAAGGCAAAGCTACAACATTGACCGTGAAGAGATCGAAAAGGAACTCACCGAGATAAAGTGGAATGCTGAGGCAGCTGAAAAAGGCGGCTATGAGCACTTTATGCTCAAAGAGATCCACGAGCAGCCAAAGGTTATAAAGGATACTATCAACTCGGTCGTTAAGGACGGAAACATCGTTCTTGAGGAGTTTGGTCTTACCGATGATGAGGTGAAGGCACTTTCTCAGATCTACATTGTAGCTTGCGGTTCTGCTTACCACGTAGGTGTAGCAACTCAGTATGTCATTGAGGAACTGACAACTATTCCTGTAAGAGTTGAGCTTGCATCTGAGTTCAGATACAGAAAGATGCCGCTTGCAAAGAACAGCCTTGCTATCATCATCAGCCAGTCGGGTGAGACAGCAGACAGCCGTGCTGCACTTACACTTGCAAAGGAAAGCGGCGTAAAGACTCTCGGTATCGTAAATGTCGTTGGCTCTAACATCGCAAGAGATGCGGATAACGTATTCTATACACTTGCAGGTCCTGAGATCTCTGTTGCTACCACCAAGGCATACAGCACACAGCTTATCGCCGGTTATCTGCTTGCTATGCAGTTTGCTAAAGTCCGTGAGGAAATAAGCGAGGAAAGATTTGCACAGCTGCTCGAAGAGATCCAGACTATTCCTGAAAAGGTCGAGAAGATCCTTGAGGACAAAGAGAGGATCCAGTGGTTTGCAGCTAAATTTGCTAATATTCACGATGCATTTTTTATCGGTAGAGGCATCGACTACGCAGTAAGTCTTGAAGGCTCGCTGAAAATGAAAGAGATCAGCTATATTCACTCTGAAGCTTATGCTGCAGGTGAGCTTAAGCACGGTCCTATTTCTCTTATTGAGGACGGAACGCTTGTTATCAGCGTCCTGACACAGCAGAGCCTGTTTGAAAAGACTGTTTCAAATATGGTCGAGTGCAAGAGCCGTGGTGCATACATCATGGGTCTGACAACCTATGGTAATTACAGTGTCGAGGATACCGCTGATTTCACAGCATATATCCCTAAGACTGATTCGCTGTTTGCAGCAAGCCTCGCAGTTGTTCCTCTTCAGCTTCTCGGATACTATGTATCCGTAGCTAAGGGTCTTGACGTTGATAAGCCGAGAAACCTTGCTAAATCCGTAACTGTAGAATAATATCACAAAAGGCAGTCCTTGCGATTGCCTTTTGCTTTTGTAGGAGAGTATAAAATGAGCAAATACAAATTCTGTATCTTCGATTTTGACCTGACGCTTGTCGATTCGTCAAAAGCCATTCTGACCTGTTATAAGCATACTCTTGCAAAATTCGGACTGCCAATACCTGATCACAAAACGATTTACAAAACTATCGGCAAAACATTGGCAGATTCGCTGAAGATCCTTTCGGGAATAAACGACGATGATAAGCTCGAACAGATGAGACTTGAATATGTAAGAAAAGCGGATGAGGTCATGGCGAGAGATACCGAGTTTTACGACGATACGCTTGCAATGCTTCAGATACTTCAGTGTGCTGGTGTTAAGGTCGGTATCGTTTCATCAAAATTCCGTTACAGGATAGTAGAGACTTTCAGGCATCACACAAGTTCGTTCCCGATAGATCTTATTATCGGAGGCGACGATGTCAAAGAGGCTAAACCGGATCCGCAGGGATTGGAGCTTATTATCAGTAAATTCAACGCATGTAAAGCAGATGTGCTTTACATAGGTGACAGCTACATAGATGCTCAGACAGCTCAGAATGCAGGCGTCGATTTTGCCGCTGTAACGACCGGATCTACCACCGCAGAAGAGTTTGAAAAATATCCGAATATCTATGTTGGAACAAGTCTTACTGACATTTTTCAGCATATATGAATTTCAAGTAAACATATATTGAAAATATGGTTAAAAAAGCTTGCTATTTCAGAAGCAAAATGGTATAATTATTTGAATATTGAAATACTTGAATCCAGAAAGGAATTATCGCTATGGTTAAGAGCATGACAGGCTTCGGCAGAGAGCACGTTGTGGCAAACGGCAGAGAGATAATCGTTGAGATCCGCTCCGTTAACCACAGATATTATGAATTCACTGCAAGAACACCAAGATCTTACGGATATCTCGATGAAAAGCTCAAGGCTTTTCTTAAAAACGGCATTTCAAGAGGTAAGGTTGAGGCGTCGGTCACCATATACAACCAGGAAGGAACAGATGCTGAGATCGAACTCAATGAATCTGTTGCAAGGGGTTATCTCCAGGCACTCAGGGGTTCGGCTGAAACACTTGAGCTTGACGATGACCTGACCCTAACTTCTATCATGAGACTTCCCGATATCTTCACTGTAGTTAAAAAGACTGATGATGAAGAGGTCATCTGGAACGAGGTCAAAGCTGTTGCTCAGGTCGCTCTTGACAGATTCGTAGAGATGCGTAATGTCGAGGGTCAGAAAATGTTTGACGATATTAGCTCAAGACTTGATTTCATCGAGCAGACCGTTGGCAAGATC
>CAMYUO010000075.1 GCA_947302065.1 uncultured Clostridia bacterium
CCGAGATAGTGATGAACAGAAGTATTATCGTGTTCATCGTCCTGCCTCGCTTAAGGTCTTTTTTCAGTATCGTAAAAAACATAACTTTCTCCTTTTCTCCCTTTGTTCTTTATCTCATTTCTTTCTGAGTCTGAAAACTATGATGCCTGCGACGATGATGACCGCCGTGCCTGCGATCCACTTGACCGTCTGGCTCTTTATCTCTGTGCTGATGATCTGTGATGCGTCTGCGAAATATTCCTTTGCATCGTCCTCGCTGCATTCGAGATGCTTTGCGATGTCCTCTACGATCTCGGGCTTTTCGCTCTTTGCAAAGAGGTTGTGCTCTTCGATAGTCTCAACGACTATCCTGCTTTGTTCTTCTGTGATGTTTGCCTTTTGTGCAAGTCTGTTTATAAATGTTGTCTTTGTCATTTTGTTCGTCCCCTTTCTGTTGTCGTGGTGAGGTGTCTCTCTTACTGTGATTACAGTATAACACAGCATTTATTAAATAATCCTTAAATTCAAAACGCACTCAGAAACGGCGTATCTGCGCCATTTCAGCACTTGGCAAAGCCGATCTGCTCAACAATTATTAAGCACTTTCTTAAGAAACTGCCACGGAGTATGGCTCTTACTTTGGGGGCTTTCCGGTCGCCCCCAAACCCCTTCGGAAACACACCAAGTTTGTTTGAACACAAAAAAATAAAGCCCATGATTTCTTAAGAACTTTCTTAAGAATCTTGGGACTTTAGTCAAGTGCAATTTTCTCTCTATTCTATTTCTTTTTCTCTCTTAAATACTTTTTATAAAACCATTTTGTGAAGCGCCTCGGCATTATCATCAGAAGGCACTGCACGCTGCACGGCACAAGCACATCTGTCAGCTTGCAGAATCCGCACCGCCTGAAATTCTTTCTTACCTTTATAAAAGCCTTGGTGCGTGCACGGCTCTTTCTCTGCCTGAACGTGTCCTCATCAACACGGTATCTCACCAGCGCCTCGGGAATGTTCTGCCCGTAGCAGTCGTCCATCAGCATTTTTACTATCAGGTCGTAGTCCTCGAACTGCTCCGCATCGGAGTATCCGCCGACTGCGAGCGCCGCCGATTTTTTGAACGCCACCGCTTGCCTGTTGAAAGGGTTTCGCCGCCTTGCATATCTCATTATGTCTCTGTGCAGCACGGGAACTTTTTTCAGCGCTATCGTCTCGCCCGAGTCCGAATCGAACTCCTCAACGAACGTGCCCGAAATAGCTAAATTCGGCTTTATCGCAAACAGCGTCATCTGCTTTAAGCATCGGTCCTCTTTTGAAATGTCATCGCTGTCCATTCTGACGATGTATTCGCATTTGCATTCTTTCATGCCCTTGTTCAGCGCCTGCCCGACGCTCATATCGTCGCTTGCCGTGACGATGCGGAAGATGTCCTTGAACTCGTTCTGGAATGACTTGACGATGATGCGCAGCTCGTTTGTCAGACCCTCTCTGCATACCAGCACCAGGTCCGACGGCGGATAGCTCTGCATCAGCATCGACTCCAGACAGACATTCAGGTTCTCGGGCAGCTCTTTTTTGCAAAGCACCATAAGAACGCTGTACGGCGACAGGGTGTACTTGCCGACTTTATATTCTTTTTTCGCCATATATTCCCCATCACCCCGATTTGACATACAAGATATAGTATATTATATCACTTTCGTAACAAAAAGTCAATATATTTATTTGCCTTAAAACCCGTCGGGAACTATTCAATGCTTTGAGCACGATTTATGGCGGGCAGCTGTGAAAAAAGGCTGTGCAGATGCACAGCCTTTGAGTGATATCAGAGTTTTGAGTAGCCGAAGCTGTTGATGAGCGCATCAACCTTCTGTCCTGCTTTGCAAAGCGGACAATCGTTTGCAGGGCAGGTGTTGTAATGCGGCAGGTCGTCTCCCCTGAACAGCGAGTGGATAGCAACGCCGTCAGCAGTCGTGTCGATAGCTGAGAAGATAGATGCCACACTAACGAGGTGACCGTTGTAATACTGTAAGCAGTCCTGTGCTCTGATGATGCTCTTGCCCGTCGATGCCGACGAGATGAGCAGCAGCACCTGCTTGCCCCAGATCTTCTTCTGTGTATTGTCACGGAAGATCATCTGGTTAACAGCGTTGAGCTCTGGTGTAACGACATTGATGTCAGAGCCGCTGTTGATACCTGCCTCGGAAAGGCTCTGCGCAAGGAAAGCGCCGAGTATCTCTGTGCCCTCAAGGCAGATGATAGTGTCAACGTGAGTAGATGTGTAGGTAGCCGCAAGCTGCTTTGCAGCCTCGCTTGCCATCTTCATGCTTGTTTTGATAGATGTCATATCAACGTAGTAGTTGACGTGAGAGTGGTTGGTTGCGTAGTGACCCGGGATAACGCCGATAGAGACCTTGCTGTCCGTGCGGCATTCGATAGTCTGCATACGATCTTCCATTATAGAAAGCCCCCTTGTATCAGTATTTTGTGTAGATAGTATACCACATTTTTAATATTATTTCAAGTATTTGAACGAATTTTTTCCAAAAATAAAAACAGACGGAGCAAAACTCCGCCTGTAAGATATTCTCTTTATCCGTATCACAGCTTTTTCTTTATCCCTGCCTTGTCCATCGTCATGCCGAGTGCGACAAATACCGCACCGCTTGCGGCGATCTGGAACAGGTTAGCAGGCGCATCGAGGAAACCTGCCGGCAGCGAGCCATAGATAACAAGTCCGCTGTAAAGCCCGTATCCGCCGACGCACAGCACCAGCGCAGGCAAAAGCGCTGCTAAGTTGCGTGTGCATATCATCTTCGGCTTTTTCGCCGTGAATGCAAGCACCGTCAGACCCTTTATCACCAGCGTCGCAGGTACCCATATCCAGTATCCCGAAACTGCGTCTGAAAGCGAGCCGCCGATAGCCGCCGCCGCAAAAGCGTATGGCTTTGGCAAAAGGCACGCCGCAATGAATATCACTGCGTCGCCAATGTGGATATATCCCTTTGCAGTCGGAATGTGCACGAATGCGGTCACCGCAAATGTCATCGCTGCAAAAATCGCAGTCAGCGTGAGCAGCCTTATGTTTACAGCCAAAGCTGTTTTTGTCTTGCCTGTGGTAGTCAATCTCACCATCTCCGTTTCCTTGCTTGTTGCCTAATTGACCTACCGGTTACCTATGAAATATTATACGCTAACAATTGATGATTGTCAAGCGATTACACAAAAAGTTAACACTCAGCTGTTTGCCTCGAAAAGTCTCCAGAAAATGACGAAAACGAGTATCGCAAAATAAACAATCAGCAGAGGGTTTGACATAACGCTCTTGAAAGAGAGCTTTTTCTCCTCGCTCTGCGGTGTGTCGTCAAATTTTGCAATGAACTTGTACTGTGTGAACCACATGAAGAAACCGAACAAGCCTATGCATATCTCAAGCATGCTCAGCACGCCCTCGTTGTACGGTATGCCAATTGCGTCGGCAAGGTCGGGCGAGTTGACGATAAGATTGTTGAGGCTGTGTATTATCATCGTCGGGATTATCGAGCCGCTTTTGAGAGCGATTATCGCATAGATAAGACCCGTGCAGAACGCCGATGCCGCCTGCGGAATGTTTCCGTGCATAAGTCCGAACGCCAGCGCCGAGATGAGCACCGCCGCCGACTTGCTGTAAGGGCTGACCATCTTTATGATAAGCCCACGGTAGATTATCTCTTCAAACAGCGGCGCAAGGATAACGACATATGACACCTGCATAACGACCGCTATCGCCGACGGGCTCTTTATCGAGAAATCCGCCGTCGGCACTGAAACGCCTACCGAGCTGAGCATGTTGGTGAAAAATGCGATTATCGTCGAGGCTATCATGTTGAACACAAAGCAGGGCGAGAACCATTTAACGCCTGTTAAAGAGCCCTTTTTGTCCGTCTTGAAAATGCCTGACAGCCTGACTTTGAATGCGACCCGTGCGATGAGCAGCGTCAGCAGCGCAGTTGCCGCCGTAACGCTTATGTTTGCGCTCATATCAAACGCCGTCGAGTTCACAAGGTCCTTGTGGTCTTTGAAATATTCCAGCACATTTCCCCAGCTAAGCGAGAACTTGCCGCTGAAAATGAAATATGCAATATAGTAAAACATATAAACGAAGAGCTTTGCAGAGAACTGATATATCAGCAGCAGTATGCCCAGCACCGCAACGTCACGGTTGCGCCTGCGCTTTGCCTGTGCCTGCGCCTCTTCTGTTATGATAGTCTGTTCCAAAATGTTCACCCCTGAATACTAATAGTACATCTTTACTATTATAGCATAGATTATATGATAATTGCAAGGGCAATATGTGATAATGGTGAGTATTAATCAAATGTAAATAAAATGTGCATATTTTATGATAAGACTTGATTTTTCTGACAGGTGATATATAATAGTCTTAGCACTCAAAGCACAAGAGTGCTAATTTGTTGAATTTCAAAAGGAAAGGTGATATAAAAATGGAGACCAAGCAGTTCAAAGCGGAGTCAAAACGACTTCTGGATATGATGATAAACTCTATCTATACGCATAAGGAGATATTCCTGCGTGAGCTTATCTCAAATGCGAGCGATGCTATCGACAAGCTCTATTTCAAATCGCTCACAGATACATCTGTCGGAATGAACAAGTCGGATTTTGCGATAAACCTTGCAGTCGATAAGGAAAAGCGCACGCTGACCATTTCCGATAACGGCATCGGCATGACCGAGGAAGACCTCGAGAATAACCTCGGAACTATCGCAAATTCAGGTTCGTTCGCCTTCAAGAAAGATAACGACCTCGGCGACGACGTTGACATCATCGGTCAGTTCGGCGTAGGCTTCTATTCTACATTCATGGTTGCAAAGGAAGTTTCCGTTGTTACCAAGGCTTACGGCAGCGAGCAGGCTTATGAGTGGCGCTCGAACGGCGTTGACGGCTATACCGTAGAGCCTTGCGAAAAGCCCGACGGCGTTGGCTCGACCATAACTCTCACCCTCAAGGACGATACCGACGACGAAAAGTATTCAAGATACCTCGACGAGATGCAGATACAGTCGCTCGTCAAAAAGTATTCCGATTATATCAGATTCCCTATCAGAATGGAGATAGAGCATACACACTATCACGACGACAGCGATGAGCCTGAGGTACACAAGGCTATCGAAACGCTCAACTCTATGACTCCTATCTGGAAAAAGAATAAGAACGAGCTGACAGAAGAGGACTATAACAATTTCTATGTTGAAAAGTTCCTCGATTATGAGCAGCCGATAACACATATCCATTCAAAGAACGAGGGTATCTGCACATACGATGCACTGCTCTATGTCCCTGCGAGAGCGCCTTTCGATTATTATTCAAAGGACTATGAAAAGGGCTTGCAGCTGTATTCAAGCGGCGTTATGATAATGGATAAGTGCGCCGACCTGCTGCCTGATTATTTCAGCTTTGTCAAGGGCGTTGTTGACAGCGAGGATCTGTCGCTGAACATCTCCCGTGAGCTTCTCCAGCACGACAGACAGCTCAAAATGATAGAGAAAAATCTCGAAAAAGCCATCAAGAACGAGCTGAAAAAGCTGCTGAAAAACGACAGGGAAAAGTACGAAAAGTTCTTCAAGGTGTTCGGTCTGCAGTTCAAGTTCGGCATCTATCAGTCCTACGGCGCAGCAAACGAGATGCTTCAGGACCTGCTGATGTTCCCGTCATCTTTCGAGGGCAAGAATGTTACGCTTGACGAGTATGTCGAGAGAATGAAAGAAGACCAGAAGTACATCTTCTACGCTTGCGGCGAGAGCAAGGAGCGTATCGAGATGCTTCCGCAGCTCGAAAAGGTAAAGGAAAAAGGCTACGAGGTGCTCTACTGCACACAGGATATCGACGAGTTCTGCCTCAAGGTGCTCATTAAGTATAAGGACAAGGAGTTCAAGTCTATCTCCGATGCCGACCTCGACCTCGACACCGAGGAAGAAAAGGAGCAGGCTAAAAAGCTCGACGAGGAGAACAAGGATATGTTCACCTTTATGCAGCAGGCTATCTCCGATAAGGTCAAGACCGTAAGGCTCTCAAAGAAACTCAAGAGCCACCCTGTCTGCCTGTCGTCCGACGGCGGACCGATCACCATCGAGATGGAAAAGGTGCTCAACGCAATGCCGCAGAACAACGAAAAGGTCAAGGCTGAAAAAGCACTCGAGATCAATCCCGAGCACGCTATCTTCACAAAGCTCAAAACGCTGTTCGACACCGACAAGGATAAGCTCACCGATTACACCAAGCTGCTGTACGATCAGGCACTGCTCATCGAGGGACTCAGCATCGAAGACCCCGTCGAGTTCGCAAATCTCGTCTGCGGACTTATGTGCGATTAATTGCAAACAGAATAAGAATAAGAGGCAGGATCACGGTCTTGCCTCTTTTTGTTTGCGAAATTCGCATATTCTGTTTCATCACAGTTGACTTTTGTCTGCCTTTTGTGTTTGAGGTTATGAAAGTGATATAAAGCGCATGATTTTGATATAATTTACTGTGCGGAATGTGTTAAAATAAACACAACAATTTAAGGAGGGACTTGCATGAAAAAGTTTGAAGGATATATCCACGGCATAGATCTCGGCGGCTGGCTGTCACAGTGCGATTACTCGCAGGACAGGCTGGACAATTTTATTAAGGAAGAAGACATCGCTAAAATCAAAAGCTGGGGACTCGATCATGTCAGAGTTCCCGTTGATTATAACATATTCCAGAATGAAGACGGAAGCCTTATCCAGACAGGCTTTGACTGCGTGCAGAGATGTATTGACTGGTGCGGAAAGTACGGTCTGAATATGATCCTCGACCTGCACAAGACAAGAGGTTTTTCGTTTGACAAATATCACGGCGAGAAGAACTTTTTCAATGACGAGAACCTGCAGCAGCTGTTCTGCGATTTGTGGGAAGAGTTCGCAAAGCGCTATGTGAAATATCAGGACAGGGTAGCTTTCGAGCTGCTCAACGAGGTCACCGAGCCGTCATATATCGACGCCTGGAACGCTATCTCCAACAAGGCGATCTCCGTTATCAGAAAGTACAGCAAGGACATCAGCATAATCGTCGGCAGCTATTGGAACAACTCGCTCGACTCGATGAAACATCTTGCAGATCCTGCTGATGAAAATGTCGTTTATACATTCCATTTCTACGATCCGCTCATCTTCACTCATCAGGGTGCTTACTGGGTGGATGAGATGCCGAGGGATCTGAAACTTGCTTATCCCGAAAAGCTCAGCGTCTATAAGGAAAAGACCAACGAGATCGGACTTAACCTGCAGGATTTCCAGCACATCTCCGACGGCATGATCGGTGCTCAGTATTTTGAGGAGAGAATGTCCGAGGCAAAGAGAGTTGCCGAGGAAAGAAATGTTGCTGTTTACTGCGGCGAGTACGGCGTTATCGAGCTTGCAGATGCGCAGTTTGCGCTCAACTGGTACAGGGATATCTGCACTGCATTCGATAAGTACGGCTTTGGCAGAGCAGCGTGGACTTATAAGGAAATGGATTTCGGCATCAGCGACGCTCATATGGACAGCGTCCGTGACGAGCTGATAAAGCTGCTTTGATAAGTTGCTGGGGAGGACCCTTTTGAATAAAGCCGAGAACGGCATCGCCGTTCTCTC
>CAMYUO010000076.1 GCA_947302065.1 uncultured Clostridia bacterium
ACTCAAAGTGTAGGTGTAATTTTAAGAAGTTTAAGTGTTCTTGAAAATCAAGGAATTGATAATTTCTTTGGTGAACCCGAACTTGATATTAAAGACTTTATGGCTGTTGATGCTAGTGGTAAAGGTATTATTAATATTTTAGATGCAGTAGAACTTTATAAAAATCCAGATTTATATGCTGCAGTTATGCTTTGTTTACTAACTAAACTATATGATAGCATATTTCTGTTACTTTTTCAAGTGCAAAAAAAATGCTCCGCATCAAGCGGAGCACTATTATCAATCTACCTTTTTATAATTGAAGACTTCTTCTGAATCAAACACCTTGTCATCACATGCTTTGAGTTCTGTGATACCGAATAGCATCGGCATATTATCGCCGCTGTACTGAATGGTTATCTGACAGAACGAGCCGTTGTGACCTCTGAAACAGAAGCAGATAGTTCCATCTTTTCCTGCAACGTCAGCCTTGATCTTGTAATACTCGTTTATAACGTCGTTGTCCTCATCGATCTTAGCCTCGATGAAATCGCCTGTCATTGCAAAGAGCAGGTCGCTCTGCTTTGAAAGCTTTGCGCCGTCGCTGACGCTCTGCTCGGTGTAGGTCTTGGCAGTGTGATCGAACATGTCCATCGTCTTGCCGCCCTTATATATCATCGTTGTGTTGGTATAAGGGTTCTTGTCGCTGCTGTATACCTTTCCGTCCTTGATGCAGATCCTGAGCTCCGAACCCATATTGGTATTGGACTTCATTCTAAGGTCATAGCCCTTGCCGTCGTACTTTTCTCTGAGCTCGTCATACAGTCTCTTGCTGTTTTTTACATCGTATCCGATAGCGTTTGCTTTCTTCTCTTTCTTTGATGAAGAATCAGCCGTTGACGAATCACTTGTCGAGCTGTCGGCAGTGCTTTCGCTGCCTGACGATTCTGAACTGCTGCTGCTCTCGGCAGCCGAGCTGCTCGATGATGCTGATGAACTGCTGTCCTTGTCAGACGATGAACTGTTCTGACAGCCTGTTGCAGTGCAGCAGGAAATAACAAGTGCTGCTGCAAGACATAAAAGTTTGTTTGCTTTCAAAAGTTACACCTCTGGTCGATTTTTGCTTAGTTTGTTGCTGTTTTGCCTTTCTCTGTCCAGCCTGAGAGATCAGGAAGCTTGATCGTAGGAGCCTTAGGATCAAACTTTGTTACTGTAACGGTTGTCTTGATGCCGCTTGCGGTAACGTCCATATCAGTAGGAAGACCTGTTGCCTTGTCATAGCGGTATGTTGCCTGGCTTGTTGACTTCTTGCCTGCGCTGTTTGTAGTAGTTACGTTAACTACCTCAACGATCTTGCCGTTCTCTTCCTTCTGGCTAACAAGCTCATATGTACCCTCAGGAACGAGATTTGTAACGCTTGTGCTGCTTGTAGCTTCACCCTTGTACTTGTTGTAAGTCTTCTTGGTGCTGTCAAGAACGTATGTATAACCGCCTACGCAGTAATACTCCTGTACCATAGACTGACCGCCTGCTGCAGCGGACATCTTCAGGTGGAACTCGTCACCATTTACTTCAAAATCAATAGGCATATCAACGCCCATGTACTTCATGCTCATGCTGAGAGTGAATTTCTTTGTAGCAGTCTGCTTCTGGAACTTTCCTGTGTATGAATCCTCAAACTTGATTCCTGAACCACCCTGCGGAGCAGTCTCAGTTGCGCTGCTGTCACCGGAGCTTGAAGCAGTAGTTGTCTGGTCAGGCTCGGAAGAAGCTGCAGTTGTGGTTGTTTCAGCCGCAGAGCTTGAATCAGCCTGAGACTCAGAGCTTGAAGCGTCAGCTGCAGAGCTTGAAGAATCAGCTGCGGAAGATGCAGTGCTTGATGTGCCTGCTGTGGAAGAGCTGTCCTCAGAGCAGCCTGTGATCATTGCGCAGGTCATAACGAGAGCTGCGATAAGTGCGAGTGCTTTTTTCATTTTCGTTTACCCCTTTTCAGTTGTTGTTATTCAAATCCTCACTTGCTGCATCATTGATAGATAGCAAAAAGCAACAATGTTACAGCATAAATATTTTACCACATCGCAAAATAACCGTCAAGATAAGTTTTAAACAAATCAAATCACCAAAAAACGAGGGTTTTGTGTGTTTTAACGATATTTTGTGTGCAAAATGACAGCTATATGATAGCTGTGTGACAGACTCGTCTGCAAACAAAAAACTCCCCGATATTCCGGGGAGCAGATGTTCATATCCAGCAGCCGTCAACACGGATGACCTGACCCGTGATATAGCCTGATTTTTCGCTAACAAGGAACGACACAGCGCCTGCAACGTCCTGCGGCGTGCCGAACCTGCCGACAGGTATCTCGTCGAGCACAGCCTGTTTGTCCTCGTCGGAAAGCACAGAGTTCATCTTTGTGTCGATATATCCGCAGCTGATGCAGTTGACCCTTATGCCGCTCGGTGCTTCCTCACGGGCAAGCGCCTTGGTAAAGCCGATAAGACCAGCTTTTGCAGCACAATATGCGACCTCGCACGAAGCACCTTTCTCGCCCCATACAGACGAGATGTTGATGATATTTCCGCACTTTTCCCTTATCATCGCAGGCAGCACCTGCCGTGACAGCTCCATTGCACCGAGCAGGTCGGTGTCGAGCATCCTGCGCAGATCATTATAGCTGTTGTCTGTGAACAGGCTGATGTTTGCGATGCCTGCGTTGTTGACCAGCACACTTATTATGCCAAGGTCTTTTTCGATAAGGCTGACAGCACTTGCGATGCTGCCGCTGTCGGTGATGTCGCACTGCACTGCGAGCGCATCAAAGCCCTGTGATTTCAGCTCCGCCGACAGCTCGTTCGCAGCCGACTCATTGCTTGAAAATCCGAGAGCCACCGCATAGCCGTCTTTTGCGAGCGTGCGGGCGCAGGCACTGCCGATGCCGCCGCTTGCTCCCGTGATAAATGCGACCTTTCTCATATCATCGCCTCCGTAAAGTTGTTACTATGATAATACCACACTTTGCACAGCATTGCAACTATAATTTGATGTCATCGACCCATTTGCGTGCAAACTCGGCGTTGTCCTCGCTTTTGTTCATCACGCTTCCGCTTTTGTCGGTAAAATTATCCGTGATGATAAGCGTCTCATCATCGGGCACTATATTTCCGGGAGTGTATATCTTTGTGCCGTCAGCTGATTTTTTGTGTTTTTTCATAAGCTTTGCTTCCTTTCTTTTTAGTGTTATTATCATTCCCGTTCTGAACGCTCATATTACAGAAAAAAACGGCAATGCGTTCTGCACTGCCGTTTGTATGATTTTACCTGTTTTTGAGCGCCTCGAGCGACTCGTTTATCTTTGCCATTTTCTCCTCTGCCTTTGCAAGCTTAGCCTTTTCAGCCTCAATGAGCTGTGCAGGAGCCTTTGCGATAAAGCCCTCATTGCTGAGCTTCTTGCTGAGGAAGTCGATGTCCTTCTGAACCTTTTCCTTGTCCTTGTTAAGACGTGCTGTTTCCTTTTCAACGTCGATGATGTCGGACAGCGGGATAAAGAATCTTGCGCAGTCTGTAACGACAGTTACGCAGTCGTTCTCCTCGACCTTGTCGGCGATAGTTACCTCACTTGCATAAGCAAGTCTTTCAAAGAACATCTCGCCCTTTGCAAAGATATCCTTCTGCTGTGTCTCGATGAACAGCTTTGCCTTCTTGCTTGGCGGAACGTTCATTTCGCCACGGCAGTTTCTTATGCCCTTGATTCCTGCGATAATCTTTTCAAATGCGGTCTCGTCCTCTGTGAATGTCAGCTTTTCATCATAAACAGGGAAGTCCTGCAGCATTATTGCGCTGCCGTCGTTAACGAGCGCCTGCCATATCTCCTCTGTGATGAATGGCATGAATGGGTGCAGCAGCTTGAGCATGCCTTTCATTACCCATACGAGTACCTGCTGTGCAGTTGCCTCTGTTTCACCGTCTGCTGCGATACGAGGCTTTGTCAGCTCGATGTACCAGTCGCAGTAAACGTCCCAGATAAAGTCGTAAAGCTTCTGTACTGCAACGCCAAGCTCAAATTTTTCAAGGTTGTCGCCTATCTCTTTTGCAAGAGTGTTGAATTTTGAAACGATCCACTTGTCCTCAACGTTGAGGTTTGCCGGCAGTTTGTCAGCCTTGAAATCGTCCGGCAGGTTCATCATGATGAATCTTGCAGCGTTCCAGATCTTGTTTGCAAAGTTTCTCGATGCAGTTACCTTTTCCTCCATGAAACGCATATCGTTTCCCGGAGCGTTGCCTGTTGCGAGCATGAATCTGAGTGCGTCAGCACCGTAGTTTGCGATGATCTCCAGCGGGTCGATACCGTTGCCCAGCGACTTGGACATCTTTCTGCCCTGAGCATCTCTTACAAGACCGTGTATAAGAATAGTGCTAAACGGCTTTTCATGCATATACTCCATACCTGCGACCATCATTCTCGATACCCAGAATGTGATGATGTCATAGCCTGTTACGAGAGTGTTTGTCGGGTAGTAATAATCAAGTTCTTCCGTCTTGTTCGGCCAGCCGAGCGTTGAGAACGGCCAGAGCGCTGAGGAGAACCAGGTGTCGAGAGTGTCGGGGTCCTGTCTCATTGGCTTGCCGCACTTAGGACAAACAGCAGAATCTTCCTTTGTTACGACCATTTCGCCGCAGTCGTCGCAGTAGAATGCTGGTATCTGATGTCCCCACCACAGCTGACGGGATACGCACCAGTCACGGATGTCCTCCATCCAATGGAAATAGTTCTTTTCAAATCTTGCGGGAACGAACTTTGTCTCGCCTGTCTTTACAGCCTCGATAGCCGGCTTTGCAAGGTCTTTCATCTTAACGAACCACTGCAGTGATACTCTCGGCTCAACTGTCGTGCCGCAGCGGTAGCAGGTGCCGACGTTGTGCTCGTGCTCCTCAACTCTTACGAGGAAGCCGCCCTTTTCAAGATCCTCAACGATCTTCTTTCTTGCCTCATATCTGTCCATTCCGGCATAAGCAGGGTAGTCGTCAACGATCTTTGCGTCCTCAGTGAGAACATTGATTATCGGCAGATCGTGTCTTGCGCCGACCTCGAAATCGTTAGGGTCGTGTGCAGGCGTGATCTTAACAACGCCCGTACCGAATTCCATATCAACATAGCTGTCAGCAACAACAGGTATCTCTCTGTTTACCAGCGGCAGAAGAACTGTCTTGCCGACAATATCCTTGTATCTTTCGTCTTTCGGGTTTACTGCAATGGCAGTATCGCCGAGCAGAGTCTCAGGTCTTGTCGTTGCAAGCTCAACATATCCGCTGCCGTCTGTCAGAGGATATCTCAGGTGCCAGAAATGACCTGCCTGATCCTCATATTCTACCTCGGCGTTTGAGATAGATGTCTTGCAGTGAGGACACCAGTTGATGATCCTCTCACCACGATAGATAAGACCCTTTTCGTAATATCTTACAAAGACTTCCTTGACTGCCTTGGTGCAGCCTTCGTCCATTGTGAAGCGCTCTCTCGACCAGTCGCACGAAGAACCGAGCTTCTTGAGCTGCTCAACGATGCGTCCGCCGTACTGCTTTTTCCATTCCCATGCACGCTTCATAAAGCCGTCTCTGCCAAGGTCTTCCTTGGTGACGCCTTCCTTGCGCATTGCCTCAACTATCTTTGCCTCTGTTGCGATAGCCGCATGGTCTGTACCCGGCAGCCACAGAGCACTGTAACCGCTCATTCTCTTCCAGCGGATAAGTATGTCCTGAAGAGTCTCGTCGAGTGCGTGACCCATGTGCAGCTGCCCCGTGATGTTCGGAGGCGGCATAACGATGCAGTAAGGCTCCTTTTTGGAGTCAGGCTCAGCCTTGAACATATCGCCGTCGAGCCAGAACTTGTATATTTTGTCCTCTACCTGCGCAGGCTCGTAGACTTTATTGAGTTCCTTTTTCATTTTTGATTTATCCTTTCCTTGATTTTTGCATAATCATACAGCATATATTATCGCACTTTTCAAAGGCGTTGTCAAGCCTTTGAATGTTAAAATTCCGGCGCATAAAGGCATATTCTGCGCCATGTTGTGCAAAATGAACATAATGGAAGCAGGCTACTTTTAAAATTTGTCAAAAAAATAGGGCGCAGGTACTTGACAAATCGGGCAAAAAGGTTTACACTATACTTAGCACTCAAAGCACAAGAGTGCTAACACTTAAAACTAACGATTGCTAACAAGGATCGAAGGTGAGGAAATGGACGACAGAAAGCTGAAAATACTGACAGCCGTGGTCGATGAGTATATCGTCACAGGTGAGCCTGTCGGCTCAAAGGCGATAATGAAGCATGTCAAGGCATCATCGGCAACGATACGCAACGAGATGGCTGAGCTTGAAAAGCAGGGCTACCTCGAACAGCCGCACACCTCCGCAGGCCGTGTGCCGACGTATAACGGCTACCGTCTGTATGTTGATATGCTTACCGAGTCCGATCCGCTTTCCGCCGACGAAAAAAAACAGCTTGACGAAATGCTCGGCAGCAGCTTTATCTCAGAGGACGATCTTGTTCAGAACGCTTCACTGGCACTTGCTCAGCTGACAAAGTGCGCATCTGTCGTTGCCGACTCAACGCCGAAGTTCTCAATGATCTCAAAGGTCGAGGTCATCCCTACGGGCAAGAGAATGTACGTCATATTGATGGTGACTTCGAGCGGTACGATAAAGAACAAAGCGTTCAGACTTGAATTCGATCTTGACAATGAGCAGCTTGAGTTTTTCAACAACTTTATAAAAGAGAATCTCGACGGAATACCGCTGAGCGCTCTTTCTGATGAGTATGTCGATAACCTCGTCGCTGCAATGGGCGCATATATGATGACCCTTTCGCCGATATTCAGCGAGGTCATCAAAATGACAAGAGAAATACGTTCGCAGGACGTTAAGGTCAAGGGTCACAAGAACCTGCTGACCTGCAAGGACTTTAACCAGAGCGAGATTATCTCGTTCCTCGATGACGATACACAGCAGATATCCAAGTTCATCGACGAGACATTCTCCGACCTGCACGTTATGTTCTCCGATGAAAAGGACGGATTTGTTATCCACAATTCGTCGGTCATCACAGCACCGTATAAGAAAAACGGAGAGAATGCAGGATCGCTCGGACTTATCGGTCCGATGCGGCTTGATTATAAAAAATTCATACCCTACCTTGAATATTTCACCGACAGGATATCGCAGATGCTCACCGAGCACGACACGACGCTGCCTGCGGAGATAGATCAGACAGAGGATAATGAATAAAGAAAGGCAGGCGAACGATTTGAGTAAGGAAAAGGAAATGGAAAATGAGGAAAAGCTCGAAGAGGAAGTTTTAGAGGAAACAGCCGAGGAAAGCGCTGAACAGACCTCCGAAGAAACGGCTGATGCCGAGGCGAAAACTGCACAGGAAGATGCAGCAGCCGAGGAGAAAGAGCCCGAGCTGACCGAAGAGGAAAAGCTGAAAAAAGAGCTTGAAGAAAGCAAGGATAAGTATCTCAGACTTATGGCTGAATACGATAATTTCAGAAAGCGCTCGGCTAAGGAAAGCCTTGATCTTTCCGCAACCCTAAAGGGCAACACTATCGGCGAG
>CAMYUO010000077.1 GCA_947302065.1 uncultured Clostridia bacterium
GGCGAGCTCCCTGACCTCGGCCTTCAGGTCGGCGACCTGCTTGGTCAGCTTCTCAATCAGGGCGTCCTTCTCGGCGATGGACTTGTCCTTGGCCTCGATGGCGGCGTTGGCTTCCTCGATGCTCTTGCGTGAGGCGTCCACGTCGGCCTGCAGCTGCTCGATGGAACTCTGCTTGCCTTCCATATCAGCCTTCAGGTCGGCAATCTCCTTGTCCTTGTCGGCAATCATCTGCTCGGCATTGTGCAATGTCTCCTGAATCTTACCGATCTCGGCCTGGGCGGGTTCCTCCACCGGCTCCTGTGCGGGCTCGGCTGCGGGCTCTGCGGCTGGCTCTTCAGTTTCTTCCTCAGCTGCTGCGGGCTCCCCTTCGGGCTCCCCAGAGGGTTCTGCGGCAGGCTCGGCGGCTGCGGACAGGCGGATACTCATTGCGGGAGATGCTGTTGTGACGGCAGATGCGGCGAGGGTATTTGCGGCGGCAAAGGTGCTTTTGCTCGGCAACGAGAGCCAGACGGTCGGTCCGCCCGATGCGCCCAAGGAAGTTCACGACATAATGCTCGGCTCGGGAGCTGTACTGCTCGAGGGCATCGTACTCGGTGGTGTGGCAGACGGAAAGTATCATCTCAGTGCTGCGCCGCTGAACCTCGGCGGCTGCGACGGTGCACCGTGCAGGGCGTACCTTATAGTGAAGAGTGAATAGTTAAGGTATCGCCTGCGGCGATGAATTTCAAATCGTGCGGCAAAGCCGCACACCTTAATTATTCACTTTTCACTTTTCACTATTCACTATTTGTTGCTTGTCAGCGCAAAGCGCAGACAACTACCGATGTTGTATTAACAGCAAAAAGGGACTGCTGCAAATTTACAGCGGTCCCTGATTTTTATTTCTGTTCTTTTTTGAGCTGGCGCTTGCGCTCATACATCTTCTTGTCGGCTCTGCCGAATACGGAGAGGTAATCATCGTCTTTTTCCTTGTCAAAGGTGCTCATACCCGTTGCAACGACGACATCGCCCTTTTCGAGATTGCGCTCTACCTGAAGGTCAAACTCGGCAAGCAGGTTATCACGGTACTTATAGTCGGTGCCCTGCAGCATCACGACGAACTCGTCACCGCCTATGCGGTAAACGGGACTGTGGCAGAATTTGAGGCAGATAAGCCTGCTGCCTGCCTGTATATACTTATCGCCCTCGTCGTGACCGAGAGTATCGTTGATAGCTTTGAGACCGTTTAAGTCAAACACGACGACGCCGAACTTGTCGATACTTCCCTGTTCGATGTCCTTATTGAGAATCTCGACCTCTTCGATATAGGAAAGCTTATTCTTGACTCCCGTAAGCGGGTCGGTATAGGCGAGCAGCTTTGCAGAGCCGAGCTCCTGCTTCTGCTCACGCTCACGCTTGACGGTATTTTCAAGCTCTTTTTTATACCTGTTCTTTTCGTCCTCAAGCACGAATGCGTGCATTGTGAAAATGAGGACTATGCCCATGGTGACAACTATCATCGTCAGGGCAACAAAGACGACCTTATGCGAGCTGAGCATACTGTCATACCATTTGGCATCAAAATCGACGCCGACGATAGCTGCGACATCGCCCTTTTTATCAAACACGGGACTGTAAGCCGAATAGAAATTTCCCCACTGGTCTTCGTAGGGTTCCTTATCGACGGCGGCTGTGCCCTTGGAGGCTGTCACCAGCGCATCGGTAGTTTCGATAGCCTTGCCGAACTCGCCCGGGCTGTCGGGGTCGGGGTCGATGAGGAAGCTGAACTTATCATTGTCGTCTGCTCTTATCGCATATATGTAGTCAAGATTGATACTGCTCTGGAAAGATTGCAGTATGCCGAGCGCTTTGTTATAGCTCTCGGTGCCTTTATCAGCGGCTGTGAGCTTTTCGAGCGCATCGCCGTCGAGCTGTGCGGCTGCGGTGTTGGCGACATCGAGCATTCGCTGTTCGACCTGGTCACGCAGTGCATTTTTCGACATTATAACGAGCGTTATGCCCATACCGATATTACTCAGCAGTATCAGCACGAGCGCAATGATGAAAAAGCGCTTATTTCGTTTTAGCTTGGTGTCGATTTTAGCCATAATACACCTCTGATGATCTATCTGTACAAGCGCAGGCGGTGATACCGTCTGCGGCGTATTGTTATCTATTATCAATTATATCATACTTTTTTGCAAATTACAATATCTTTTTGAGCAATACTCCTGCATTTATTGCGGTCGGCACACGAAAGCAACAAAAATCCCCGTCCGAAAAGGTTCGGACAGGGATAATGAGTTATTTATCCTGCTTTTTGCTGATAACTGCCAATGCGGCAACGCCGACGAGGACGAGGATACCGTCCTGTTTTGCTATACACGGCACAAGGTTTCCGCATGAATACGATGCTTTTGATGTGAGCACGGCAAAGTTGAAGTCGCAGCACACGTTTTTATCAGCATCGTCGAACTTGCCGTTGAGGTCGAGGTCAAGCGTAAAGTTATTTCAGCTTGCCGTAATCATCGTCCGCAACAGCCTCACACCACTCGGTGCTGCAGTCCTGCCCCGGTATCTCCAGCGCAAGATGTGAAAACCAGCTGTCCTTTGCCGCACCGTGCCAATGCTTGACATCGGCAGGAATATTGACGATATCGCCCGGGCGAAGTTCCCTCGCCTGCTTTCCGTACTGCTGATAGTAACCGCGTCCGCCGATGCAGACAAGCATCTGACCGCCGCCGCTTTTTGCGTGGTGGATATGCCAGTTATTGCGGCAGGCAGGCTCGAAGGTCACGTTGTAGGTCGGTATCTGCTCGGTGCTGACAGGAGCAAGGTAGCTTTGCCCGACAAAGTAATCGCCGTATGGATTCGGCTCGCCTATCGGGAACATTATCTCACTTTGAAATCTGTCCTTATCCGTCTGCGCACAAGATGCATCGGCATATATCTCTTTTGCGATATTAAACACTGCCCATGCGTGCGGCCAGCCTGCATAGAACGCCGTATGGGTTATCAGTGCAGCCATTTCTTTCTGCGAAACGCCGTGAGCTCTGGCGTTTTGTATATGATAGCGGATAGAGCTGTCCGTCACGCCCTGCGACATAAGTGCGACCACTGTTATGATGCACCTTGTTTTCAGGTCGATGCCGGTATTGTTCCAGTTCTCGCCGAAAAGTATATCATCGTTGAAATGTGCAAAGTCGGGAGCAAACTCCCCGAGGGCATTCCTGCCTGCTGTCTGTACGATCTTTTCAGACATTTTTATCACTCCTTGATATTAAGATCTTCTCTGATAAAGTGTGTCGGCTGCCATGGCTCTTTTTCGGGAAGTCCGTATTGCTGCTTTCCGAGGGCTATGGACTTTATCAGGAACGACATATTCCTTGCAAGATTTCTCATCGTCTGAAGCCCTTCCGCATCAAGTGCAGCCTCGCCTGCCTGTCTGCCGTGGACGCTGTTCCAATAGCTGCTCGACGCCACGGGCATACCCGAAATGGTGAAGTATTTATTCAGCTCATCGAATGCTGCCGAGCAGCCTCCGCGCCTTGCGACAACGACGCTTGCACCGACTTTCATAGTCTTGTCAAAGTGCGTACTGTAAAAAAGTCTGTCGAGGCAGGCGACGAGCGTGGCATTCGCAGAGGCGTAATACACGGGAGAGGCGGCGATAAGTCCGTCAGCCTGTTCAAATTTCGCTGCGATCTTATTCACCTCATCGTCGAACACACAGCGTCCGAGCTGTGCGCATTTTCCGCAGGCGATGCAGCCTCTTATATCCTTGCTGCCGATACAGCATACCTCTGTTTCGATGCCCTCTTTTTCAAACGTTTTTACAAGCTCGGCAACTGCGAGCGAGGTGTTGCCGTTCGTTCTCGGGCTGCCGTTGAGTATCAGGATCTTCATAGCAATTCTCCTTATGAGCGTTTATTATTGTTATTCTCTTATGAATTTCACATCGCTGTCGGGCATACTGTCCTCATCGCTGCGATACCGCTGCACTGTCATATGCAGATCGTATTTGTCACGCAGCTGAGCGATCGTGCGCATCATCGGCGATGCGTGGTGACAGTCTATCGCTGCCTGATCTGTCCATTCGTCTATAAGCAGCACAGTCTCGGGGTCGTCGAGCGAAACATAATACTCATATCGCAGATTGCCCTGCTCTTTGCGTATAGCGCTGACAGTTCCGCTTGAAGTCATCTCCTCGGCAAATGCTTTCGCCGAGCCGTTTTTTCCTGTATATCTGAGGTTAACTGTAATGCTCATTTTCTTTCTCCTTTTCTATGAAATGTAACCAGCCTTGATATGATATATCCCGCAAACGCCCAGAAGATCAGCATTGAAGCTGCGATAATAGTAAAGAGTACCTTTTTCAGTTTCATTTCGTTCTCTCCTGTTTGTTCATCGTGTAAACGAGATAGTCAAGGCAGTCGATGTTCTTCTCCTTTGCGTGTATCTCGCCCAGCAGTTCTTTGCGGTGCTGTGCCAGCAGCTTTTCGCAAGCCTTCTTATCACAGCAGCAATCATATTTTTCAATGAACTTATCGTCGCACCCTGCGTCGATAAGGTTGCGTCTTGTTTTCTCGTCCATGCGCTCACTTCCTTTGTTGAGTATATGATACCACGCTTTCGTTCAAATTACAAATACTTATATCAAATATCTGATTATGCTTGACAGGCATATCAAAATATGCTATCATACAAAAAAAGGTGGTGTGGATATGGACATTCGTGTGCTGAAGTATTTTCTCGCTGTGGCGAGAGAGCAGAGCTTTTCGCAGGCGGCGGAAAGGCTGTATCTTTCGCAGCCTACGCTTTCAAGGCAGCTCAAAGAGCTTGAGGACGAGCTTGGCAAGCAGCTTTTCATCAGGGGCAACAAGGGCGTCACGCTGACTGAGGAAGGCATGATGCTGCGCAAGCGTGCTGAGGAAATAATCGAGCTTGTTGACAAGACGGCTGACGAAGTGCGTCAGAGCAGTGACCGCATCGGCGGCAAGGTCTATATTGGTGCAGGCGAAACTTATGCTTTCAAGCTCATCGCCGACACTGCGCAGAAGCTTCAAAAAGATTATCCCGATATCAAGTACAGCATTTTCAGCGGTGACGGTACGGACGTGCTTGACAGGCTCGACAAAGGTCTTGTAGATTTCGGCATAGTGTTCCAGAGCGCCGACCCTGCAAAGTACGAATCTGTTGAGATACCTCTTCACGACATCTGGGGCGTGCTGATGCGCAAAGACTCCCCTCTCGCAGACAAAAAGGGCATCACGCTCAATGACCTCAGGGGCTGCCCGCTGATAATCCCCAGACAGCCGAACCACAACACGATGATCTCGGATATGCTTGAAAAGAAAGCGCCCGATGCAAACATCGTTGCCGAGATAAACCTTATCTATAATGCCTCTGTAATGGTCAAGGAGGGCATGGGCTATGCGCTGACGCTCGACAGGCTGATAAACGTCAGCGGTGACAGCGAGATATGCTTCGTTCCGCTCGTGCCGAAAATTGAGGCTACCTGCCGATTCGTGTGGAAACGCTACCCCATCTTCACAAAAGCTGCTGAAAAGTTCCTCGAGCAGTTCCTTGAGGATATGGGCAGTTTCCGATAAGCAGCAAAAATGCACTGATGCGGCTGAGCTGTTTCGCAGTCCTCATCTGCTGCGGAAAGCTCATAGGCAGTTGAGAATTCATATAATTCGGGCGATAAGAAAGATAAGGGCATTGACTATATGGCTCTTGACAAAGATGGCAGCCGGCATTTTGTGAGCAGGCGTTGTGAAAACTGACGGCTTGGTCTGAAAAATGGTCTTACTGCTTGTACAATCATACAAATCGTGATATTATAAAACAAATTATCGGGAATTTTGCGCTGCAAAAGCATCTGTTATAATGTAAGGCAAATGCCGAAATTATTTAAGAGGTGAATCAAATGAAAAAGAAAGTTCTTTCAATGACACTTGCGCTGTGTCTGGTATTGGGCAGCGCTGCAGCTTTGCCGCAGGAGGCATTTACAGACACTTCGGGTCTGACCGCATCGGCGGCGAGCGTGGAAAGGTTCGTGGTCGGTGATATAGAATACTACAAAATAGACAGCAAGACAGCAGGCGTTTACAGATACAACGGAAACGGCGGAAATGTTACCGTTCCAAAGACTGCTAACGGGCTGACTGTCACAGTTATCGGCAATGAGGCATTTTTCCGGACGATGCATTTTCAGGAAATAAAGGAAGTGACGCTTCCCGACACGATAACCGAGATATGTGAATATGCTTTTTTCAATACAAGTCTGACAAAGATAAACCTGCCAAAGAGCCTGACAAAGATCGGTGAAAACGCTTTCAGATTTACGCATCTGAAAACGGTGACACTGCCCGGGAAACTCACGGGTATATCATCAGATGCTTTCTCCGGATGTGAGGATCTTGAGGAGATAACTATCCCTTCAAACATCAAAACTATCGGTCCATACGCATTTGAGGGATGCACTGCGCTTAAAAAGCTCGTGATAAAAGAGGGCGTAACAAGGATCATGGCATATGCTTTCAATAACTGCCCGAAAATAACAGAGCTGACGCTTCCGGGCACTCTTGGCGTTATCGGCGAGGAGGCGTTTTTCAATCTGGGGATCAAAAGCATAAAGATCCCGAACAACGTTGTCCAGATAGGTGACGGTGCTTTTTCAGGCTGCAAATATCTCTCGTCGGTAACACTGAACAGCACTCTGCAGTATCTTGGCAAAAGTGCTTTCCGGGACTGCAAAAGCCTTACGGGCATCAGCCTGCCCGATAGCCTGACGGAGCTGGAAAACAACACATTCAACAATTGCGGTTCGCTCAGAAGCGTAAAGCTGCCCGCTAAGCTCAGAAGTGTTGGTGAATATGCTTTTGCAAATTGTGATGATCTTGAAAGCATATCACTGCCTTCCACTGTGACAAAGTTCGGAGATCATGCTTTCTTTTCCTGCGAAAAGCTCAGAACGGTCAATATTCCAAACGGTGTTACAGAGCTGCCGAGATCGCTTTTCAGCTGCTGCAGAGAACTTGAAAAGGTCACTATTCCATCGTCTGTCAAAAAGATCGGAGAGAGTGCTTTTGAAACTTGTTACAAACTCAGAACGCTGACGCTCCCAAGCGGCTTGACAGAAATAGCAGCAGAGACATTCTCCGGCAGCGGATTGATAAAGATAGTATTGCCGAGCGGTGTGAAAACTATTGGTGAAAGTGCTTTTGCGTATTGCAGCAGCCTGACAGAGATAAGTATCCCAAACACTGTCACAAGCATCGGCGCAAATGCGTTCTATCAGGCTTCGGATCTGCAGACCATCACCATACCCGACAGTGTAACGTCGATAGGCGAAAATGCTGTTGGCATAAATAAAATATATGGCAAAGGTACGGTGACCGCCAAGCCGAGAGAGGATTTCAGACTGATATACTCCGCAAGCACGGCTGCAAGAAATTATACTGAGAGCAGCGGAATGAATTTTGCACAAAGACTTGCAGGCAAAAACAGGTATGCTACTGCGGCTGCGATATCAAAAAACACTTTTGACAGCGCCGGCACTGTTGTCATCGCAAGCGGCGAGAGTTACGCAGATGCACTGG
>CAMYUO010000078.1 GCA_947302065.1 uncultured Clostridia bacterium
GTGCCTGCGAGCGTACAGGTGTTGAGTAGCTTTTGCCGTTCACATTACGCAGATCGAATTTTGGCGAGCTAAGGTCATAGCCGGGTGTAAGATTGATCGCATTGAGATTTTTGCCTGTGACCAGCTTGGTGCCCGAATTGACCGATTTGGTCTCGCCCTGATTCAGAGCGGAGAGGATATCGGCATCGGAAAGATCAAGGTCGATGCTCGTGGTATTGCCCTGTGCATTGATGACGATGCTCTTGCTCTGCGATGCGGCTTGCGGCGCAGCAGAGGTCTCGGCAAAGCTGACGAGGGACAGGGACTGCCCGACGGTCAGCACGGCGATCATCAATGCCAATGCTTTTTTGCCCATTTTGCTCATGGCGTCAACTCCTTTTTTCTCATAATTACGGTTCATTTGCGTTCTGATAAAGGCGGTGCAGCTTTGCAAAAGATTGTTGTGCACCGTTAAAAAGTTAAACCTTTATTCACATAATAATATACCACAAATGATGAGAAAAGTCAAGGTTTATTCATAAAAAAGAGCGCCCGCAGTTGATGCGGACGCACAGATTTTCGTATAGATGATGTGCATAAGAAGTCAAGCCTTGACTATCCTGAAAAAGCCGAACACTTCAAAGCCGTTTTCGGTAGGGACAGCCTCCTGCCAGCCTTCGTCGCCCTCGGTGAAGAACTTGCCGTCTTCCTCTTTCCATTTCCCGACGTGGCCGACAACGAAATTATCGTCGTAAGGCTCGCCGTCATCGCCTGCTATCTCTTTCGGCATAAGCTGTTTGAAAGTTCCGTCCTGCTCAAACAGGTAGGCAGCCTTTGCCATGACTTTCTGCATCGGGTGGATGCTCGTATCGGCTTCCAGCTCCTCGGTGGTCTTCCATGTCTGCTTGAAGTCCATACCCATAGCATTGACCTCGGCTATTTTCCACATTCCGATAATGTCCATTTTAAACAACTCCTTTATGAAAAATTAAAATCAATCTTTGAAAAACAGCGGCAGTTTTTCGAGGAACACAAGGTCAGCCCTGTCGGCAGCCTTGCCCTCAGCGAGAACGGCAGCCTTGCAGACTATCTTGCCGCCTGCCTGCTCGCACAGTTTTTCAAGTGCGTTGAGCGACTCGCCAGTGCTGATAACATCGTCTGCGATGAGGACTCTTTTGCCGTTGAGCTTTTCTGCGTCTTCCTGCGAGAGATAAAGCGTCTGGACGCCCCTTGTCGTTATCGAGCGCACGCTTACGGAGATCGGGTCTGTCATATACAGCTTGACGCTCTTTCTGCCGACAACATAAGGCTTGTCCGACTGTCTTGCCAGCTCGTATGCAAGCGGTATGCCCTTGGACTCGGCGGTGAGGATAACGTCGAAATCACCGACCTTTTTGAGCAGTGCCTCTGCACAGGCAACGGTCAGCTCGACATCCGAGAACATAACGAACGCTGCAATGCTGAGTGTATCGCTTATCGGCATTATCGGCAGCTGTCTTTCGAGCCCTGCGACTTTAAGGGTGTATTTATCCATAAAAATCAGTCCTTTTCGTTTTTTTCTATTGTATCACCGCACGGCAGCTTTGTCAACAGCAAAAGCACTTGACAGAACGGGCACAGCTGTTATAATAGAATCAGCAACACAAAAAGGAGCATCGGATATGAGTGACAGATATATGGATATTGCGCTGAAAGAGGCATATGACGGGATAGAAAGCGGTGACGGCGGACCGTTCGGGTGCGTTATCGTAAAGGGCGGCAGGGTAGTCGGCAGAGGGCACAACAGGGTGCTTGCAAAAAAAGACCCAACATGTCACGGCGAGATGGAAGCTATCCGCAGCGCCTGCCAAGAGCTGGGCACGCACGACCTTTCTGGGTGCGAGCTTTACACGACGGCGGAGCCATGCCCGATGTGTCTGGGTGCGATAATGTGGGCGAACATAGAGAAAGTCTATTACGGGTGCGGCAGGCTCGACACCGCAGAGATAGGCTTTCGTGATGATGAGTTCTATAAGCACATCAAGGGTGAGGGCGATGTCATCGAGCTTTGCGAGTGCGACAGGCAGGGCTGTCTGGAGCTTTTTGAGAGATACAAGGCAATGGCGGACAAAGAACAATACTGAGTGGTGAATTTCTGCTGTAAGTAATAGAGTATTTGTCCGAAGGGGTTTGGGGGCGACCGGAAAGCCCCCAAAAATAAAGATATGAGTAAATGAAAACTGCTGCCTTTTTGACGGGCAGCAGTTTTTAGTTGGTTTATTCGTATTTGAGACCGTAGCGTCTTGGGAACATATTTTTTTCGGTGCCTATCTGGTCAACATTTGCGTACCAGGGACTTGGCAGAGTTCCTGTGAACTTTGCGCCGCCGCAGAGCACGTTTGCAACGCCCTGTCCCTCGGAGCCGGGCAGATAGCACATAACTATGCTGTCCCAGTTTTTCATATCCTGCTTATCGAGGATAACGTTCCTGCCTGCGATGATGCACGCAATGGTAGGTTTGCCGAGTTCCTTTGCCTCTTTGATAGCTTCGGCGTTGCCGTCGAGACCGTGCGAGCCGCACAGTGCGAGGTCCTCTGTGTCGCCGTTCCATTCCGCATAGGACTGCTCGCCCACGCAAAGCAGCACAACATCAGCCTCAGATGCTTTGCTCTTGTCGGTGATGACGGTGATGCCATACTGGTCGGCAAGCTGTTCAAAGCCTTTCTGTATGGTCGTCACGCCGTCGATGTCCTTTTCGGGACTTGAGTTCCAGTCGATAGTCCAGCCGCCGCACTGAGCCTGTGCGTTGTCAGCCGCAGGACCTGTGATATAGACAGTTGTGCCTTTTTGCAGAGGAAGCGTTTTGTCCTCGTTCTTGACGAGCACGAGGCTCTTTTCGACAAGCTCCTGTGCGACTTTTCTGTATTCTTCGCTGCCCGTTTCGGACTGCTTGGTCTCCAGATTCTCGCACAGCGGGTCTTTGAAAACGCCTGCTTCCTGCTTTACTCTGATTATTCTTGTAACTGCGTCATCGACACGCTCCTGCGAGATGCGTCCGTCGCCGACTGCCTTGACGATAGTTTCAACGACCTGAGCTGTTGTGTCGACCTCCATAAACATATCAATGCCTGCGTTTACGGAGTTGATTATCTGGTCTTCATAAGTCTTTGCAGAGGTGTTCTGCACCGAGTTCCAGTCGCTGACGATAAAGCCCTTGAAGCCAAGCTCGTCTTTGAGCTTTTTGATATACTTGCCGTTTTCGTGCATCTTTACGCCGTTCACGGCAGAATGGCTTATCATTATCGTCTGTGCGCCTGCATCTATCTGCGCCTTATAGACTTTCATAAGCTCGTCTATCTGCGCATCTGTAAGCTCTGCGTTTCCACGGTCGATGAGCATTTTGATGTCGCCCTGTTCGCCTGTGCCGTAGCCGACATTTCCGTCACCGAAAAAGTGCTTTGCGCAGACGATGAGTCCACCGTCTTTCATGCCCTTGGTAAGTGCGGTGCTCAGCTCGGTTATCTCGCCGAGGTCGGAGCCGAGGCACTCATAGGTGCGTCCCCAGCGTGGGTCGACAGACTGTGCAACGCAGGGTGAATATGTCCACAGCATATGGCAGAGCTTTGCCTCGTCGGCGGTTATCTGACCGACCTTATAGAGCAGGTCTTTGTCATTTGCGGCAGCCATGCCGATATTGTGCGGGAAAACTACTGCGTTGAGGCAGGCGTAGACGCCGTGTACCTCGTCCTGACCGTAGATGATGGGTATGCCTGTTTCCGACTTGAGCGCATTGCGCTGGATAGTGTCGACAGTTTTGCGCCAGTCAGCCGATGTCAGCGGTCGGGTCTTTGAGAGCACGCCGCCGTAGCAGTTTGCCTGCATATTTTCATCGGTCACAAAGCTTATCTGCGGCAGAGCCATCTGATTTGCTTTCTGCTCGAGAGTCAGCTGAGAGACTATCTGCTCGGGAGTCATCTCGGCATACTGTTTGTATTTGTCGCCCGTTGGTTCTTGTTTGCTCGAATCATCCTGTGAACTGCTGTCTGTCTTTGACGAGCTGTCAACAGCCGATGATGAGCTTTTTGAGCTGTCCTCTGTCTTTGAAGAACTTTCCGAACAGCCTGACATTGAAAGCAGCATTGCCGAGCATATCGCAAGTGCTAATATTTTACTTTTCATTTGATTTTTGCCCTCCTTTATGAGTTGTACTGATTATAACACGGCTGCGGCTGTCCCGTCAATAGCAGACATTTTACCTGTTGCTTAATTTTTTTTACTTGTCACCTAAAATCCATTGAAATTTAGACTGTGCTGTGGTATATTTTATGTTGTAAAGAAAAATAAAAAGGGGAGGGTCCGCTATGCTGTATCTGATGCAGGCAAACTATAAGGATATCGTCAAGGAATATGCTTTCACCGATAAGATGCCGTATGATGAGAACGGTTTTATCTATGAATGGCACGGAACGAAGCGTGAGGATTTTGAGGACGTCATCGGCAAGATGATAGATGCCCGCAGCGGCATAGGTCTGCCAAAGGGCTACGTCCCTGAAACGTTCTATTTTCTGTGGCGTGGTGAGAACATCGTGGGTATGTTCAGGTTCCGCCATTATCTTTGCCAGTCGCTTGAGAACGGCGCCGGTCACATAGGTTATTACATAGGGCAGGAATATCGCGGGAAAGGCTATGCGGCAAAGGGTCTGCGCCTTTTGCTTGAAGAGACAAAGGAAAGCCTTGTTGAAGATGAGTATTATATCCGTGCGCACAAAAACAACATCGCATCGCAGAAAACTGTGCTGAAAAACGGCGGATATATCCATCACAGCGATGATTCCAACGTTTATCTGAGGATAAAGAAAGTCCACTGAAGGAGTATTTATGAGCGTTAAGCTTGTTGAACACGAGTGTCCCAACTGCGGAGCTGCTTTGCAGTTCAGGGACGACCAGGTCATCGTCACCTGCCGATACTGCGGCGCAAAGGTCGAAAGACAGCTCGACCGCAGGACGCATGACAAACTCTCTGCCGAGGTCAATTTCGCCAGAGTGTCACAATATAAAAAAGACATGCAGACCCTTGACAAACTCAGGAAAAACCGAGAAACTGCAAAATCAAGGGTCAAGCTGTGTTCTCAGAACACACTTGTCGAGCCGAATTTTCTTGAAAGCTGCCCGTATTTTGTGCTGATACCTGCGGCTTTGCTTTCTGTGTTCATTTTTCTGGTGTCAAAGGCGGAGATGTCCGCAATGATACTGATGTTTCTGATAATCGCTGTGAGCGTTATCGTGATGCTGGTAAACATGAGCAGGGCAAACGCCAAGCGTGCGCTTGCGGCTGAGGCAAAATCGAGGATAGACGATGCTCAGAAGGAGCTTGTAAAGGCAGGCGATGAGCTTGAGGAGTTTGAAAAGCATTTCAACATTGAGCTTATCCCTGAGCAGTTCCGCTCGTACAAGGCGCTTGACAAGATGCTTGAGGCGTTTGAGACGGGTCAGGCTGCAACGATGGGCGAGGCATACAAGCTGTGCGAGGAGATGTTTGCGCAGCTGCGCCTTGAGCAGATGCAGAAAGAGCACATTGCGAGGGTCTCGATGCTTGCGGGTGTTATCGCAATGGAAAATGAGGCTCAGCAGATGCACAGGTACGGCAGCAATCCGCTGTCGGGCGAGAGCTTGACGGGCGGCGCAAGTCCCAAGACGACAGCCGAGCTTATGATGGCGATTGCAAGGACGTCTGCCAAGGGCGGCAAAAACGACAGGAGATTCTGATGAGAGGAATATATAAGGGCGTTGAGTGCCGAACGGGCGAGGTCCGTCTGGACGGAAAAATGGAAAAGGCGCTTATCTATGTTGACCGGCCGGGTGAAAATGACGAGCAGGCGCTGACGGCGGCAGGCTTTGTCGATATGGAAAACGGGCTGTGGGTGAAAAAGCTCACAGTCGACGAATACAGGCGGTTCGTTGCCGAGTTTGACCAGCTTGAAAAGCAGGCCGCACAGCAGAAGATCGTGCAGGACAAGCTCGAAAACGAAAAGCAGATAAAAGCCGAGCAGCTGCGCCACGCCTATAACGAGCGTATGTCGCAGCGCCGCGCACAGATGCACATGCTGAAACTCAGCTTCGGTGGTGCAGCTCTCTTTGGTGTGATAGTCAGCCTTTTGCTTTTGTACACATCGGTCATTTACCGCGGCGACAACGACCTGAAAGCTGTAGCTTTGCCGATGTGGGTGAGCCTTGTATTCATGCCTGTGATAATGGCCGGCTCGCTCGCTGCCATGCTCAAAAGGATACCGGAGCTATTTCTCGCTATGGCAGGTGTGCTCGTTATTGCGGCGCTTGCTGCGTGGGATACTGCATCGATATGGCTCGTTATCATTGCTGCGGCATTCGTGGCGTTCTATTTTATGACACGAAAGATAACCGAGTTCAAAAAAGAGCCGGAATATCCGAATTATCCGTATGCCGGCAGTGAGGATACCGACGAATAGTCAAAACAAAACAGGGTCTCCGATTGGAGACCCTTGATTTATGCCTGTTCGGTTATCTGCTCAAATAATTGCTCGCCCGTCTGCCCTGTGTAGAGTATCCCGCGCATTCCGAGAGCCTCGGCGGCGGCGATATTTTTCTGCGTGTCGTCGATGAACACGCACTGCGCCGGGTCGAGCGAGTATCTTTCGCAAAGTATCCTGTAAATGCGCTCGTCGGGTTTTGTGACTTTCTCAAAGCAGGAGAACACGCCGCCGTCGGTCTTTGGCACGAACGCAAGCGCCCACGGTGCTGTGTGCATAAGATACGAAAAATAGTTTGAAAGATAATAGACCTTATGCGCCTGCGCTTTCAGGCGCTCGATAAGCGGTATGGCATACTCCCTGAGTCTCGGGCACTCGCCGAGATGTGCAAAGATATCCCTTATCTGCGGCTCGTGGTCGGGTGCGTGGGAGATGAATTTCTGCAATACCTCCTCGTCGGTCAGGGCGCCTTTGTCAAGCTCGTTCCAGTCGCCGCTTTTCCACATCGCATCGACGACGGCATCTGCGTCGGCTTTATCGAGCCTTGCTCTTACAAAATCTTCAAAGTAAAAATCTATCAGCACCATGCCGATATCAAATATCACGTTCACTGTTCTGTCTCCTTGAACTGCACGAATTTTGCTGTCACCGAGCTTTCGCTGCCGGTGTTCTCGCCTGTGCGGTAGGTTATGGTCACCTGCGAGGCTGTCCACTCAAATCGGTAGCGTCCGCCGTTGCGGAAGCCGTCATCGGTGGTGAAATTGCCAATCTTTTCGGCTCTGTTTCCCTGCACCTGATAGACGTCGCCGTAGCCGCCCTGACTGTGCGAATGCTCGCAGATAACGATGCTGCGGTTGTTTATCGGGGAGTCAAAGCGGAAAAACTTGGGGTCATTATCGGAGATGTTGCGTGAATAGTTCGAGACTATGACGAACATGCCGATAACTGCGACTGCCACGCAGGAAATAAGCGAAACTGCGATGTTGCGCACATGGGTATTGTTTTTTGAAAACGCCTTGTAGTCAAAGGGTATCGACACGATTATCAGCGCTGCGGCGATAGAGAACATGATGAAAAAGACAGGTTCAAAGCGCCCGTACGAGCT
>CAMYUO010000079.1 GCA_947302065.1 uncultured Clostridia bacterium
GTTGGTCCAGGGTTCGAGTCCCCGATGGTCCATCATATTCAGGGGTATAGCTCAGTTGGTAGAGCAGCGGTCTCCAAAACCGCGTGCCGAGGGTTCGAAACCTTCTGCCCCTGCCACGTCGTCGCAAGCTTCATATCGCTTGCGGCGATTTTTTTATGCTTTGCAGAAAAAAATCACCTCGCACTCATTCCGCTGCTCCTCCTTTCTGCAAAAGGTTTCGCTCGGTTCGCCTGCTCGGTTGTAAACGCCCTCGCTGACGGCTCTCTCTCGCTAACAACCTTTTGCAGTTTGGCGTGATGCTGTAACTCTGTTACATCGGTCTTTTTTACTATTCACTATTCTCTTTTCTCTATGCATTTAATCTATATATCGAGCCTTTACACAAAAACCGCCGCAGGAATATCCCACGGCGGTCGATTTGTTTGTATGTGATTATTTGAATTTTACAGCTGTGCCGTAAGCGATCACTTCGGCAGCGCTTGCCATAACAGCCGACGTGCCGTATCTGAGGCAAACGATAGCGTCAGCGCCCATCTGCTGAGCATTGTCGATCATTCTCTGTGTAGCGATGTCACGAGCCTCGTTCATCATCTCAACGTAAGCCTTCACCTCACCGCCGACCAGATTTCTAAGACCTGCGCCGATGTCCTTTCCTACGTGCTTTGCCTGAATTGTCGAGCCCTGTGCGACGCCAACGATCTCATAGGTCTTGCCGGGGATATTTTCGGTTGTTGTCAAAAACATGATAGTTTCCTCCTTTATTTAAATTCCCTCATCGAGCTAATTCAATGAGGGAATCGTCATCTTGTTTAGTTGAGATATGTCTCGTAATCTGCATTCTCCTTGAGGATCTCTGCGATAGAGTTTTCAAGCTCCTGATTTGCAGCTCTTCTGCTTACTGTTGCGTCAAGCAGCTTGTTCTCCTCGATCTGATACTCGGACAGCTTGCTGCTGAGATCTGTAAGCTTTGCGTTGATCTCGGAAAGCTGGATGTTCAGTTCGCTGATCTGGCTCTCGCACTGCTCGATGTTTGTTCTTGTTGCAGCCAGCTCTGCCTCGTCATGAGCAAGCTCATTTGCAGTTCTGTCCTTTTCAGCATTGAGACTGTCGAGCTTCTTGTTGTTCTCGTCGATCTGCTGCTTAGCAAACATCTTCATTTTTTCCATTGGGGTCATTTCTGCGTCACTCTCTTTCAATTCAAATGAAATCTGCTCTTCTTCAGTTGCAGCAGGAGCAGCCGTGCTGTCGATAGCATCCATATCAAAGCGTATCTCGTCGATAGCCTCTGTATACTCGGTATACGAAGTCTGAGCAGGAGCCGCCGGCTCGTCAAATACGAGATTGTCAGTCGAGATAGACGGCATCTCCTCACCGTAATCGTCCTCGAACTTGATGTCGGGGATATACTCGCCGTTTTCATCAGTCGTAGGCTTCTCGGTGATAAACTCGTCGATGCTGAATGTATCCTCAGCAGCAGGTGCTGCGTCGAGGTCTTCAAGAACAGGCAGGTCTGTCGGAACTTCCGAAAGCTCTTGCATAGCCGCAGCCTCGGCTGTCTCTGCCGTTTCAGCTGCAGGTGCCTGATCGTAAGGCACAGCATACGGATCGGCAACAGCGCCGGGTCCGTAAGGATCGTAGCCTGATACCTGCTCACGCTCAGCAGCCTTTTCCTCAGCAAGCTTTGACAGATTGTTGTCACGCTTGATCTTGTCGGTCATGAATGGGTTGAATTCTTCCTCAGCAGTCTGCTCTGCAGCCGGTGCAGGTGCTTCCTGTACAGGCTTCGGGTTGAGTGCCATCTGGTCAACGGCAGCCTTGACGGCTCTCACGTCGCTTACCGTGCAGTTGAAAAACTCAGCGATCTTCTTGTCCGAATCACCTCGTCTTATCATCTTTGCGATGCTCTCTGTGTGCTTGTCTATAAAGCCGTTTTCATCATAATTTAGATTGATAGCGGTTGCAGCCGCAGGTGCAGCTGCAACTGGCGCTTCATTTTTCTTCTTTTTCTTGAACGGATTGCCTATCTTGCTCATAACACCGCCTCCTGATTCGATCGGTGTGGTAACGGTCGGCTGCTGATAGCTCTCATAATCGGGCATATACTTTTCGAGCAGTGCCCTTGCAGCGCCTTTGTTCATCTGCATGTGCTCAGATATCTGGTCGATACTGTAACCTTCCTTGTACAACCGTACAACCTGTTCTGATGTGGATTCTTGCTTCCTTGCCATTTGGATCTCAAACCTTTCGTATGTAATATACACCCCGTGCTCTGTACCAAACTCAGAGCGTAATTCTAATTCGTTGGCTAAGATATATTATACCTTAAATCAGTAATTATGTCAACAAAAAAAGAACAAAAAATGAATAACCTGATTACAAATTTGGGTATGAATTTTTGTGATTACTGCACAAAACAAAAATTGTATGATCTTTCACAGCTGTTGAAAATCACATCAAACCTGCATAACAGAGCAATTCAGCGCATAGGATCTACAAAAGGAGTTGTATTTGCATGAAACGAAAGCTACAAAATATTGTTTGCGCCCTGCTTGTCGGCGTATTCACGCTGGTGTGGATATTCACAGGCAGGCAGTTTTCGGGCGTGCCTGCATCAGCGCAGACACCACGAACGCCTGCTCAGTCGATAGTTCTCGATGCAGGTCACGGGGGCATAGACGGCGGCTGCGTGTCCGTCAGCGGCACAGCCGAAAAGGGCATCAATCTTTCTATCGTTCAGACGCTGCGTGATGCGTTAGAGATTCTCGGCTTCGATGTCACCTGCACCCGTGAGGACGACCGCTCGATACACGACAGCGGAGTAGAGGGCATCGCCAAGCAAAAGCTCTCCGATATGAAAAACCGCCTTGCTATCATCAATTCCAAGGAGCATACCGCCGTTTTGTCAGTGCATCAGAACAAGTACACCGATGAAAAGTACAGCGGTGCGCAGATGTTCTACGCTAAACAGAGCGACGAGAGCCGCCGCCTTGCCGATTGCATGAAAAAGCAGTTCGTCGGGCTTTTGCAGCCTGATAATACCCGTGAGACCAAGCCTGTCGGCAGCGAGATGTACCTGATACATAACTCAAAGAGTCCTGCGCTGATGATAGAGTGCGGCTTTCTGTCCAATCCCGCCGAATCAAAGCTGCTAGAAAGCCCTGACTATCAGAAAAAGGTCGCCTTCACTATCCTCACGGGACTTGAAGAATATCTGCTGACAAAACCCCGTCAGTAACAGACATTTAACGCCAAAATGCTTGACTTTTTGCATATGTGTGACTATAATTGATGTATGTGCAAAATTAAGCGAAGGGATACGTTAATATGAAAATAAAAAGGATAATAGCGGCGCTTTGTGCATCTGCGATGCTTGCGCTGACAGCCTGCAGCGAGGACACGGGCGGAATGGCTCCGACCAACGATGATATGACCACGACCACCACGCAGGCGACCACAACTACCACCACTAAAACGACCGCAACGACAACTGCGGCGACCACATCGCCCAAGAGCAATGTCAATGTGTCTTTCCAGACCTATAAATACACGATGAAAGACTCGCAGAACTACGAATACGAGATAACGCTGACCCTCAGTCCGTGGATACTCGACACACAGACAGATGTGCTCGAGTCGGCGTGGTCAAAGGTCGGCAAGGGCAAGAAATTGCCGACGATGAACAGTATGGGAGCGCAGAAATACGCTAACAATCTCTATACTACAAATCTTTCGGATTCGCAGGGACGAAACAGGATATTCTATGCCACGATGACCAATATGTATTTCAGCGTGGGAACTGTCTCGGTCAAAAATGTCACAAAAGGCTGGGACTTCTCCGCAAGCAAAACGGGCACCCCGAAGATCGCACTGTACTGGGTATCCGATTTTACCAAGAAAAACTCGGGCAACTACGGACTTATGAGCAAAGCGTTCACAAGCTCGTCCGATAACACGTCTATCGGCGAGGTCTATTTAAGACCGAAGATGACAAAGAACAACTGGGGACCTGTACCTGTCGTGCTTGCGCACGCAGAGAACATCTCGCCCAAGTACCCGAACGGTCAGTACGGTGAATATGCAAAGTCTGGCTATCTTGTGGCAGACTGGGCTGAAAGCGAAACAAAGATAACTATACCTATGTATGGCAGCTCATCAGCGCCGCAGACGACCTCTCAGGCGCAGACCACCGCTAAGCCAAAGAATACCACAAAGGTGCAGACCACCACAGCTGCTGCGCCGCCGGCACCGGCAGGCGTAAAATCAGCCAAAGACCTTATAAGCCTTGGCAATAGCGTGTATTACAAAGACTTTGACACGGCGGCAAGCACCATTTCAAAATGCCTGAACGTAAAACTCGGCAGCTATACCGACGAATCGTATGAATCGTCCGACGGAAGAATATATCGCCAGCAGGCAAATAAGTTCAATGTTATGGGCGTGGCGATGTCCAATCTGAATCTGGAGGGTTTCAAATCCAAACCCAACAGGTCAAACTGCGGCCTTGTCGCTTTCCATCAGAACCCAACTTCGAGCAAGGACGGCGGCGTCACAGCCTCGCAGGCAAAGAGTGCCTATGATACGTTCTATAAGCAGTTATCAGCCGCTTACGGCAAACCGACCAAAACTGTTGAAAGCGACGGCACCGATACGAACGATCACAGCAAGTATTACTGGGTCACATGGGAGATCCCGTCACAAGGCAGCGTGTGGCTGTGCTGGGGAGCAGACCTGTGGCAAAACAAGGGATATAACGACTGTATCCTGTCCGTCTCACATCCCGATCAAGCCAAACAGTAAACAAAAAACAACTCTCCTGAATCATCAGGGGAGTTGTTTCGCTTTAGTTACTGTAATTCGCCTCTGTTGAACTCGGAAAGCTCAAGTCCCTCGTTCTTTTCAAGCGCCCAGCGTATGTTCCATTCGCTCGTGAACAGCAGCAGGTAGTTGTCTCTGAAATCCTTTACCAGCTTGGTGTCGCTCGAAAGCTTGAGCGTCTTGGGGTCGAGGTCTTTGTTGTCTATCCAGCGGATGTATGAATAAGACAGGCTCTCTTTGAGCAGGTCAACGTTGTATTCGTTCTTCATTCTGTACTCGAAAACCTCAAGCTGAAGCACGCCGACAACGCCTACGATGACCTCTTCCATTCCCGTGTCGGGCTCGTGGAATATCTGGATAGCACCTTCCTGCGCTATCTGCGTTGCACCCTTTACGAACTGCTTTCTTTTGAGCGTGTCCTTCTGGCGCACCCTCATAAAGTGCTCAGGCGCAAATGTCGGGATAGGCTCAAACTCGAACTTCTTTTTCGGGTCGCAGATAGTGTCACCGATAGAGAATATGCCCGGGTCAAATACACCGATGATGTCGCCTGCGTAAGCCTCGTCGATTATCTCACGCTCCTGCGCCATTATCTGCTGCGGCTGTGAAAGACGCATTTTCTTGTTGCCCTGAACGTGCAGAACGTCCATTTCCTTGTCGAACTTACCCGAGCATACACGCAGGAAGGTTATCCTGTCACGGTGCGCCTTGTTCATGTTCGCCTGTATCTTGAACACGAACGCCGAGAACGACGGGTCAAACGGGTCAACGATTCCCTCAGAGGACATTCTTGCCGTCGGCGAGGTAGTCATCTCAAGGAAGTTTTCAAGGAAAGGCTCAACGCCGAAATTTGTCAGCGCAGAACCGAAAAATACAGGTGAAAGCTCGCCCTTGCGCACAGCCTCGATGTCGAACTCATAGCTTGCGCCGTCGAGCAGCTCTATGTCGTCCGAGAGCGTCTCGTGCAGCCACGGCGTGATAAGCTCGTCAAGCGACGGGTCGGAAAGGTCTACCTCTGTCGCAGCCACCTGATGCTTGCCGCCGTTTTCCTCAAACGAGATTATGTGCTTTTTGTCTCTGTCATAAACGCCCTTGAACTCCTTGCCGCAGCCGATAGGCCAGTTGACAGGATAGGTCTTTATGCCCAGCTCGTTTTCTATCTGGTCAACGAGGTCAAACGGGTTTCTTGCTTCTCTGTCCATCTTGTTTATGAACGTAAATATCGGGATGTGGCGCATAACGCAGACCTTGAACAGCTTTCTTGTCTGCGCCTCAACGCCCTTTGATGCGTCGATGACCATAACAGCAGAGTCAGCCGCCATAAGTGTGCGGTATGTGTCCTCGGAAAAGTCCTGGTGTCCCGGCGTGTCAAGAATGTTTATGCAGAAATCCTTGTACTGGAACTGCATAACAGACGATGTTACCGAGATACCTCTCTGCTTTTCTATCTCCATCCAGTCCGAAACTGCATGGCGTGAGTTCTTTTTGCCCTTTACAGCACCCGCCTGAGCGATAGCGCCGCCGTACAGCAGGAACTTTTCGGTAAGCGTAGTTTTACCTGCGTCAGGGTGCGAGATTATGGCGAATGTGCGCCGCCTTTTGATTTCCTGTTCAAGAGTTTTCAAGCTCATTCCTCCATCGTTTGTTTGGGTTCAGCATACTCAATAATTATACCATATTATCGGGCGTTTTGCAATAAAAATCAAAAAGTTTAAATTTTGCGCCGAGAAAATTAATGCCGCGGCATTGTGAAAACAAACAAATATCAAGGGTAAATAATATTGAATATGTCTAAAAAACGGCTGTGTTGTGTTAATTGTATTGAAAAATCAGCGCAATTGTGGTATAATCGGTATATGTATAAGGCGGCTGCTTCGGCGGCTGTCAAAAAAATAGATTATGGAGGACAATAAATAATGGGATAAGGAAATAAGATACTAAGGCTCACGGGCTTGCTGCTCGTTGTCTGCGGTATCATCACACTCATATTAGGCATCAAAGCTTATTCAAATGCCGGCAAGACCAAGGATACGGTCAAGGAACTGACGTCGCTGAGCGCAGCAAGGCAGGCTGAATCCGGTACGCCGTCTTATTCGCCGTCGTCCACGAGCACCACTATGAAGCCTATCAATGAGTGGGTGGATAAAGCAAAGAACTATTCAATGATAATGATAGCCGTGTCCGCACTTCAGATAATCTTCGGTGCTATCGGCGTACTGCTCGGCGGCAAGAGCGAGAATGCGATGCTGTTCATGGGCTTCGGAGGACTATTGCTATTGGGAGCGGCGGCAGTCGTCATATATCCGCTCGTCGTCAACGATAAACAATATGATGCGGCGCAGGCGCTTATGGATCTTGTCCTCAGTATGCTTCCAAGTTCTGAAAAAGGCAAGTATACATTCGACCTTATCTCCCTCAGCCCGTTCAAACACATTATCTCATACACCAGCGTGCTGCTCGGCGGTATGTTCGTATGGGGCGGTTCGATGTGCAAGGGCCTTTCGGGCATCGGCCCTATCAAGACCTCTGCAAGCAGATCTCCTTCACTCGCAATGACAGGTATGTCGGGCGTTTCCGACGACTTCTTTGAGCAGTTCAATAAGCCTCCTGTACCACAGGGTCAGCCGCCAAGACCGCAGGGCGCACCAATGGGCGCTCCGCAGGGACAGCCAAGACCACAGGGTGCTCCGCAGGGACAGCCAAGACCACAGGGCGCTCCTCCGCAGGGACAGCCAAGACCACA
>CAMYUO010000080.1 GCA_947302065.1 uncultured Clostridia bacterium
CGGCTTGACGGGCGACAACGCCTATCCCGATGACCTGCCATTTCTGAGCATAGATAACGACTCGTTCGACGGCGAGGGAAACCTGAACGTATTCAAAATGTCGGCAGGTGCAAGGTGGCTCGACGATATAATCCGAAACAACGAGCTAAATCAGCAGGAGCTGGATAAATAGTACAAAAAAACGGACTTGAAAACCAAGTCCGTTTTGTATTTACTGCATTTGTCTGAAATCGTATTTTCGCTGGCTGTCCTTGCCGTTAATATAGGAATGTGTGCTGAAATCTATCGTGTCATCGGGATTTATCTTGCCGACATATGTGACTTTGCCCTGCTGGCTTATCAGGTCAAATGTGACCGTATCGTCGATGACTTCATAAGTTCCTGCTATCGTGTTGTATTCGTGCGAGAGAGTTTTCCACACCTTTTCGGGTGAAGCGCTCGTGCTCTGGCTGACTACCTTTCCGTCATCAAAGAACCTTAAATGGAATGTGTAGGAATCCATTTTGCTCATATACAGACCGTCAAACCTCACAAGCGATACAGCAGCGGGCTTCTGCGAGCTTCCCTCTGTGGTCGGCTCACTGCTTGACTGCTCAGGCTCGCTCGTTTCGACAGGCTCGCTCGTTTCAACAGGCTCGCTCTTTTGTACAGCAGACGATGTGCTTTCCGTCTTGGTAGTCTGCGCCTGCGAACTGCTTACGCCCGTATCCTCGGTGCAGGCTGTCATAACCACGCCCATAGCAAGTGCGATAACAAGTGCCGAAATTCTTTTCTTCATACATATCCCCACCTTTCGACATAAGTATATCACGCCTTTGGGCAGATGTCAACAAAAAAGACCCAACAAGCGTCGGGTCTTGATCTGCAAATATCAATCCATTGCGTTCTTGATAGTCTCATAAAGCTCATCATATGTCTCATACGCAGGGATATCAGGGTTGTCAGCCTTGATGTTGTCAGGGCTTTTGAACAGGAAGCCTGCCTTGCTTGCCTTGATCATGCCAAGGTCGTTGTGGCTGTCGCCCGATGCGATAGTCTCATAACCGATAGACTGAAGCGCCTTGACGGTCGTGTACTTGGACTTTTCAACTCTCATCTTATAGCCTGTGATCTCGCCGTTGTCTGCAACCTCAAGAGTATTGCAGAAGATAGTCGGCATACCCAGCTTTTTCATCAGAGGCTTTGCGAACTGAGTGAATGTGTCGCTGATGATGATGACCTGTGAAAGATCACGGAGCTTGTCAAGAAACTCCTTTGCACCTTCCATAGGCTCTATCTTTGCGATAGTTTCCTGTATCTCCTTGAGTCCGAGTCCGTGCTCTTTGAGTATCGCAAGGCGGTACTTCATAAGCTTGTCGTAATCAGGCTCGTCACGGGTGGTCTTGCGAAGCTCGGGGATACCGCTTGCCTCGGCAAAAGCGATCCATATCTCTGGAACGAGAACTCCCTCAAGGTCAAGACATGTGATATACATTGACATTTTACATTCCTCCAATTAGGTATTAATTTAACACAACTATTATACCACAATCGGAAAAGCTATTCAAGGATATTTTGTGAACTATTGAACCGTCGGGTCGCATACCGTGCCGATGAACACGGGCACGCCCAGCTCGGTGTCCATTATCGCAAACACGAACGGTCTGTCAAGGTGAACGGTCTTTGGATCTTCCTTTTGCATAGCCATATTTCTATTGGTCACTGCCGTTGCGGCTGCTGCCTTTGTGCCCTGTGCATCAAGCTCGATGTGCGTCTTGTGCAGGACCCTGTCGATCTTCATTTGCGCATTTTCAAACATATTAGAAAAATCGGCACCTGCTGAAAAAGCATCGCTCATGCCCATATTTTTCAGAGTATTTCCCAGCTCGGTGTTGTAATCGAACTTGAACTGCGGCAGCTTTGCATAAACATCAACGTTTTGCTTTCTGCTCGCATACAGCTCGCTCAGCTCGTCAAAATCAAGCGCTGACACGAAATCACCGATAGATTTATCCTCATTCGGCAGCACAGCCATAAATGAATACTTGCCGTTGTAGCGCTTGACGAAGCCTGTCGCACTGCCGTTCTCGATGTAGTCTGATTCAACGCTTTCAAGCATCGTACACTTGACCTCTTCGCCCTTGGCATTTGTGAATTTTTCGTTCTGCTTTATCTGATCTTCCTCGTATGGTTTGATCCACTTTGCATCAAACGCAGCGCAGTTGAGCAGGCACGATGCCTCATTGCCCTCAAAACCGTCGATGATGCTTGGGATCATACCGTTGGTCTTTTGGCTGACCCAGTTGTTTATGTCTGCGGCAGTCTTATCGTTGAACTCCGACCTGAAAACAGACGCATTGTACATCTCCTTGCACGCCTTTGCGAACTGCTGTGTCGGCGTGATGCCGCCCTTGTTGTTTACCCACACGGCATTGGCAAAATCAAGCCTGCTGTTCTCGCTTTGCAGAGTGAGCGACCTGCTCATCCAGCGCTTCATGTTCTCGTTGAACTTGTCCGTGTCAACACCCTTGCACAGAACGTTCTGCATCTGTTCAAGAGTCTTTCCGCCTGCGCCGTTCTCTGTCATGCCCAGTGCAAAAGCCACCGATGCGGGCGAAACGAGCGTGTTCTTTTCGCCGTTTGAAAGGTCGCCCTTAACGGTATTCTTGAAAAGCTCTGTCGAAAAACCGCCGATGCCCTTGATGAATTCGGCATCATATGTCTTACTGTGGTCATTTGGCATCGGTGTGAACTGCAGATCACTTGTAAGATCTATAACATCGCCCTGCGGCACAGGGTCGGGCTTGATCGGCACATCAGGCTCTGTCGGCTCAGCAAATGACGAATCGGGCTGACCGGGCGACGGCTCCGACGAGCTGCTGTGCGAACACGAACACATACCCATTACCAGCGAAACAGCTATAACCGCACTCAAGATTCTCTTTAACATAAAAAACATCTCCCTGTCTTTTTTCTGTGTTTTGCCTACATCAGATATACGGACAAGGAGATGATTTTTTATTGGTATATCATGCACAAATCAGTGCTTGTTTTTTGTCGATTATTTTGTGCTCGGGTCGCAGACAGTTCCCATAAATACAGGCAGTCCTGTTTCGGTATCGACTATTGCATATGCAAAGGCTCTGTTGATATCGACTACCTTTGCTTTTTCATCCATCGGCGATATACCCATAACATCCATCTTAACAGATGTGGCAGCTGCCGCCTTTGTGCCGTCTTCATCGAGCTGGATATGTGTCTTGTGAAGCACCTCGCTGATAAACAGCTGCTGCGTCTCGCTCATTGCAGAGAAATCAGCCGACTCGGGATCAAAAGCATCTGTTATGCCCATCTGCTTGAGAGTGTCGTTGAGAGCTGCGCTGTAATCATATGTGAACTTGGGAAGATGCGCATAGACTTTGTACTCGTCCGTCCTGCCTGCATAAAGCTTTGCAAACTTTTCAGCGGTCATCGACTTTACGTAATCCGCAAGGCTCACGCCTTCGTTCGGCAATATAGCCATGAACGCAAACTTTCCGCCCTTGTATTTCTTGATAAAGCCCTGTGAGTCCTCATCGCTGATATACAGGTTTTCCTCAGAGTACATTTTCTCGCAGGTCGTTTTGCTGCCGTCGGGACGGGTGAACTCAGCATTTTTCCTGACATCATCGGTCGTATACTTATGCTCCCACTCTGCCTCAAAAGCTATGCAGTTGAGCAGAACAGCCGCCGTGGTATCATCAAGCGAATCTATTATGCTAGGAATCATCTGGGTGGTCTTTTCATTTACCCAGCCGTTCATCTGCTGTGCGGTGCTGTCGTCAAAAGGTGCTTTGAACATATCGGCATTGTAAAGCTCCTTGCAGTTCTTTGCAAACTGCTCTGTGAGGGTCATGTTTGAGTTGTCCCTTACCCATACCGAATTTGCGATGCTGAACTTGAACTCGCTGTTGTTCTGTGCAGATGTCATCAGCTTGTTCATGTTCCTGTTGAAAGTCTCTATGTCCATATCCTTGCACAGCACTTTCAGCATCTGTTTGAGCGTTTCGCCCTTTGCGCCGTTTGCAGTCATCCCCAGCGCAAAAAGCACCGACTCGGCTGAAACGAGTGTATTGTTTCCATTTTCCAGGTCAGCTTTCACAGCGTTTTTGAAAAACTCTACCGAGAACTCATTTGTACCGATAAGGAACTGTTCGTCGCTGCTGATCTTGCTGTCGGCAGCCGGTAAGAACTGATACTGCGAGGTAGGTGATACGATATCCTCGCTCGGTGTGAAAGACCCGTTATTAGGTGTTTCCGGTTCTGTCTTTGTAGGCGGGAGCGAATTGACAACGCTGCTGTTTTTGTTGTCCCCAGTGCTTGAACTTTCAGAGCATGAGCACATCATACCCAATACCAGTGTCATTGCTACCACTGCACTTAAAATCTTCTTAAACATAATAACATCTCCTCATTTTGTTTTTTATATGTTTTTTGCTTACATCAGATATACGAACAGGGAGAAGTGATTTTATTGGTGCACTATGCATAAATGCGAAGCAATATTTTGTGCATTTTGCCATCGGGAATTGCTCATAAAAAAGTCCCCGTCACAATGGCGGGGACATACAGCAACAAATATCAGTTGACGCTCGGATCGCAGACTGTGCCCATGAATACAGGCAGTCCCGACTCGTTGTCCATTATCGCGTAAACGAAAGGTCTGTCAAGAATGACCTCTTTGCGTGCTGATATCGCGCCCTTTGCCCGCACCTCAACAGCCGTTGCAGCGGCAGCCTTTGTGCCGTTCGCGCCAAGCTCGATGTGTGTCTTGTGCAGCACCTTGCCGATGTATGTCTCGGTGTTCTCTATCAGCTTTGAGAAATCCGCCGCATTTGAGAACGCCTGTGTCATACCCATCTTTTTAAGGCTCTCCGAAAGCTCAAGACTATGATCGTACTTGAACTCGGGCATCTTTGTAACGACCTCGTCTTCAGTGCGGTCGTTGTAAAGCTTTGCAAACTCGTCTGCCGTCATTGAGGAAACATAGTCCTTGACATCTGTGCCCTCATTCGGCAGGATAGCCATAAATGCGTACTTGCCGCCCTTATAATTCTTGATAAAACCCTGTGCTCTATCGTCTGAGATATAGATGTTCTCCTTGCTCGAAAGCATCGTGCAATTGACCTTATCACCCTTTTCATTGGTGAATGTCTCGTTTTCCTCGACCTGCTCCTCCTCGTACTTATCTGCCCACTCGGAATCGAAAGCCACGCAGTTTATAAGGTACATCACGTCATTTTCGTCAAACTTGTCAATTATATTCGGAATCATCTTATCGGTCTTTTCGTTTACCCAGCTGTTGACCTGCTTTACCGTCTCGTCATCGAAAGCGCCCTTGAAAAGCTCTGCATCGTAAAGCTCCTTGCAGGTCTTTGTGAACTGCTGCGTCGGGGTGATATCATTTCTGTCCCTTACCCAGACGGAGTTTGCGATATTCAGCTTGCACTTTTCATTGTTGAACGCCTTTGCCATTGACATTATGCGGTTCATATTCTTGTTGAACGTTTCCTGGTCAACGTCTTTGTAAAGCACCTTCTGCAGCTCCTTGAGCGTATTGCCGTCTGCACCGTTCTGAGTCATTCCGAGAGCGAATGCAACGGACTCGGGCGAAACGAGCGTGTTCATTCCGGTGCCGAGGTCGTTTTTGACCGACGCCTTGAAAAGCTCGACCGAAAAGCTGTTCATACCGCTGACGAACTTTTCATCGAGAGGGTCTGTGCTCTCGTTCTTTACGAATGCGTAGTCGGCTGTCGGTGTGACCGCAGGCTCGACTGCAGGTGTCTGCGATGCCGTGCCAAGCGACGAAGCCGGCTCAGTTGCGCTGCTCTCCGAACACGAACACATTCCCATTACCATTGTTATTGCGATGACCGCACTGATTATCTTTTTAAACATATCTCCCACTCCTTGAAATTCGTATTTCAACGTTCTTACACTGAATATACGAACATTCCGCCATATTTTTATGGTGATATCCTGCACAAATCAGCCTTAACGTTTTTGTGCAGTTTGCTACCCTGGCACACAATACAGATTTGTCTCCCAGCAGGGATAATACCTCGATTGGCGCAGATAGAACTTATAATCGGCGTTTATCCTGCAAAGCATCAGCGGCAGCAGGAAATAATCATAAGGCTTGTGATAAAGTGCGGCGCATATCTTCGGCGTGTATTTTCTGATAGTCTGCACACTGCCGAGCAGAGCCTCATAGTCCGCACCCTCAACATCGTATTTCACATAAGTGCAGCCGTCCTGCGCAATGCTGTCGAGCGTCAAAGCTCGTACCTGCGTACCCTTGTCGGATATCTTTGCCTGTCTGCCTGCGCCCTTTGAAAATATCAGCTCGGTGTTCTCGCTCCACGCCGCAGCGTTATACAAAGTTACATTTTCAAGGCTCTGCGTGTTCAGCTCACATTTGCGGAAATTCTTTTCATTCGGCTCAACACCGACAATGCGCTTGTACTTTCCGCCGACAAGCCTTACGAACTCCTCAATCGTGTCGCCTCGGTATGCGCCGAGGTCAAAATATTCCTCACTGTCTGTCAGCCCGAGCAGACTCTTCGCCTCACTCTCATCACAAAAACACTCACGCAGATATTTCGTGCTGCCCGTTATCTTGAACGCCGTCACACACTCGAATGTCTTTCGTGACAGCTCGTCTTCGAGCAGGCTGTAAGCTCTCTCCGCCTTATTATAAAGGTCTAAGAATCTTTCCTTGTCAAAATAGCCTTCGTCAGTCACAGATGTGTCGGGCGCAAGCAGTTCAAACCTGTCCTCGATACTCTCTATCCTTGACATTATCTCGTCAAGACTGCTGCCGAAACCGAGTACGATGAGCTTGTCTCTGCTGTCGTTCATCACGTCGGAGAATCTCTGCACTTTATATCCGCAAAAGCTCTGTCCCCTGACAAAATCATCGCTTGCAAATATACCGTCACATCTTATCCCGAAACGGTCAAACAAACGCAGTATCTTTTCGCTGCCGTTGCCCATACCGTATATATAAACCGGCTTGCCGCAGTTCGCTATCCTGTCCCAGCAGCTCGACAGCCCTTCAAAATAACTCTTATCCATAAAAAGCCTCCAAAAAAGGACGGAAAAACCTTTCCGCCCTTTGATCATCAGATATCAAAACATTGTGTCGTCATGGTCAAAATCACCGTCAATGAAAGAATCATCGCTGTGTGCACCGAACGAACCGCCGACCATATCTCTGCCTCTTACACGGTACTTGTCACGGTTGAGATTGATATACTTGTCAAGCTGCTCAAGCACCTGTCTGGGTTTCTTGATCGACTTGACTATCTTGATCGGAGTATCAACGTCTTTAACGTGCATCATTATAGTGCCGCACTTGAATATCCTCTGCCTGAGCGTAAGGATCAGCTTTTTATCGGTAACTCTGTAAAGTTCCAGCTCGTCCTCCTGCACCTTGAGAAGACCGCTTCTTGTGATAAACTTGTTCTCGGTGAGAAAATATCTTGTGAAAGACAGCGGCAGACCGAAGATGGTGCGCTTTTTGTC
>CAMYUO010000081.1 GCA_947302065.1 uncultured Clostridia bacterium
GAACCACTGCACACTGCAGTCTATCTGCTGGCTCAGAACATACGACAGCTTCTACACAAACGCACAGGCAAAGTGATAAATGCGAAACAGCCCGAAAGGGTAAAACATAATAACTCCACTCAGAAAGAGGACCCGGCTCAAAGTCAGGTCCTTTTTTTGTGTCTGTAAAAGTTTGTGAAAAAAAGGTCTTGACATTTGCAAATATATGCTTTATAATTAGGTTACCGAACGGTTACCAAACAACAGGGAGGTATTAAAGATGATAGAGAAAAGACAACAAACGAACGAAGGATTCTTTAAGAAAAGGAGGAAGCTCAAGGTGTTTTTGATAATTCTGTCGGTCATACTTATCGCACTTGCGGCAGATTTTCTGATAGTCAGGCATATAGCGCTCAAACGCTTTGAAAAATACGAGGCTATGGCACAAAGCGTTGATACTTCATATGGCAGGATAAGCTATATCGACAAGGGCGAGGGCGAGCCGTTTTTTATCTTTCACGGCATCACGGGCGGTTATGACCAGGGGTTTGATGTAATGGGCGAGCGCACCGATTCCTACCGTATTATTGCGCCGTCGAGGTTCGGTTACCCAGGCAGCGACCTGCCCGACAATGCCACGGTGGATATGCAGGTAGAGGCTTTTGTCGAGCTGCTCGATAAGCTCGGCATAGAGAAAACCTTTGTCACGGCAACGAGCGCTGGCGGCACTGTTGCACAGAGATTTGCGCTGATGCACCCCGAAAGGTGCAAGGGATTGGTGCTGTATTGCTCGGGGTATCCCGACAAGGAAAAGCCGACCGAGAGCGCAGGCGGCATGACAGGTCCTCCGCAGTTTTTTTGCAACGACTTTATGATGTGGATGATAAGTCCGCTTTTCAAGCCGATGATGGGCATGGACAGGAGCGTTATCAAGCAGATAATCCCGATGAAAGACCGCAAAGCAGGCATCGGGTTTGACAGCGACGTTGTCAACAAAGACCACACGGATAATTACGACAACTATGACCTGCGCAGTATCAAAGTACCTGTGCTTATCATTCATTCAGAGGACGACAAGCTTGCCGACCCCGAGAAAGCAAAGTTCTGGAGCAGCGAGATACCCGGCTGCAAGTCTGTTTTCTTTACGGGCGGAGGACATCTTATGAACGGCAACAGCGACGAGATAAACAGCGTGGTAGATGGATTTGTGGAGGATAATAAATGAACACCAGAGAATTGATACTTGAAGAAGCTCTCGGGCAGTTTTCCGAAAAAGGATTTGCAGGCACGTCGATGAGCGAGATAGCAAAGCCGCTCGGCATAACCAAGGCTGCGCTGTACAAGCATTTTGAAAGCAAGCAGCAGATATTTGACGAGATAATCGCAGAATCGGAAAAAAGATACACAGAGATATTTGAAAAGCTGTCTATCCATTTTGCAGATGACAGCAGCAGGGACGCTGACGTTTACAGCAGCATCTCGATAGAGGGTCTGTGTGAAAGCGTGCTGATGTTTGTGAGATTTTCGATGACCGATGAATACTCACGGCAGGTGCGGCGTATGCTGACAATTTCGCAGTTCCAGAGCAGCGAGCTGAGCGGAATGTACACCAAGCGTTATGTTGATGCGATGCTCAGGTACGATGAGCATTTGTTTGAGCAGCTTATACGTTCGGGCACTATCAGACAGGGTGACCCGAAAGCGCTGGCGGCGATGTTCTATGCGCCTGTGCTGATGTATATGGGCGTATGGGACAGGCAGCCTGAAAAGGCGCAGGAGTGCGAGGCGGCAATTAAAGCCCACATCGAGCAGTTCTGCAAAATGACAAAGGCTTGAGAGCTGTCCGGACATAAAAGCGGATATATAAAACACAGCGACCCTATCCGACATAACATCGGACAGGGTCGTGATAGTTATTATTATTTGCAGTATTATCTGCGCCGTCTGTCGATACCGCTTCTTTTATAGTAAGCGGCTTTGTCTTCATACATGAGCTGGTCGGCAGTCTGGAAAAGTCCTGCGGAGATGCAGACGATAACGGACATGGCGATATTCTTGCTGAGCTGTCGTTTGTTATTCTCATTGATCTTCATCGTGAGGATCTTAATAACGTCATTTATTTTATTCATAGCACACCTATATATCGTCTCAATGTTAAAACAAATACCCGAAGGTCCGTGATAATTTACCATTTTCATTATAACATAAACTATAAAATAATTCAATAGTTGACAGATAAAACTCTGAATGATTCAGGGCAGAACTTCTGCTTTATGCGAAGATTTTCTGAAAACCGAGTATAATCTGCACTGTTTGGCAAATCATAAAGACACAGAACTTGATTTGAAAGGAAAAGATATATGAAAGCTACAGGAATTGTCCGCAGGATCGACGACCTTGGCAGAGTCGTGATACCCAAGGAGATAAGAAGAACGATGCGCATACGGGACGGCGAGCCGCTGGAGATATACACAAGCTCGGACGGTGAGGTCATTTTCAAGAAATACTCGCCGATAGGTGAGCTTTCCGACAGTGCGGTGCAGGCGGCGGAGGTCATCGCAAAGCTCGGCAATGCGCCTGCTGTTGTGTTCGACAACGACCACGTTGTTGCGGTGTCGGGTGCATCAAAGAAAGAATACTCACAGCGGCGCTTATCGCCTGCGCTCGAGGAGATACTCGAGCAGCGAAAGAGCTATGAATACACCACGGCAGGCGATAACACGCTTTATCCCGTTGAGGGAATCAGGGCGCACGCACTCGCAGTTGCGCCGATAATCTCAAACGGTGATGTCTCGGGTGCAGTTGCATTCGTTGCGGAAAAGGACAGTGAGTGTGCGACGATGAAGCAGGCTTTGCTTGCAAAAACTGCTGCGCTGTTTCTCGGGAAACAGATCGAAGAATGAATCGTTAAGACCTTTGCGGAGGACAGCTCCGTGAGGGTCTTTTGTTTTGCCCTTAACAATTGAGCAAGATATGAGTCACACCCTGTTCGCTGTAATATGCACAAAACAAAGCTGTCGTTTCATTCAAAAGGGAGAATAGTCACAGACCTCGTTGACATTATCGAACATATGTGCTATCCTGTTATTGCGAACAAAAGTTCGTCAGCGTAATGCCGACACGCTGAAAACAGCGCTGTTATTTTTGCCGACACAGCGCAAAGAAAACAAAAGGAGGAAATCATGACAATAACATTGGATTCAGACTATTTCGCAGTTGCGAGCGAGGCTTTGCTCGGTTACTGCGGAGAGAAGAACTCCCGTGAGATAACATTTGAGGGCCTTGACAGCATCGAGGCGCAGGCATACAGCCTGATGCTGCGATATGATGACGGTGTGTGCTATGAGGCGAGGATAGACGGCGATACGCTCACGCTCGACAGCAGTCTTATGCGCAAGCCGGGTCCTGTCGATGTGCAGGTATATGCGTGTGATATGCAGGGCGATGAGTACACGGTCATCTGCAAGAGCAATATCATTCAGCTTTTCATAAAGCCGAGCATCGAAGAAAACGCTCAGCCTGTGCCGTCGATGCAGGACTGTCTGAGGATACTCGGGCAGATAGAGAGCATCGCAGATGAACTGACAGAGCTGGGTGAACAGCTCGTTGACGAGCAGGCGTATCTTGACCGCACCCAGCAGCAGATAACATCGGCTCAGCAGGAGCTTATGAGTGCGTTCAGCAGCTGCCTTGCGCAGATGAATGAAGCTGTGCGCACGGCACAGGAGTGTGCACAGAGCATCGCAGACAGTGCCGAGCAGATAATGATAAACAGATCTGCGGCAGGTCTGCAAAAGAGAAATCTGCTCAGGATAGGCACGAGCGGTTTTGATGACGGCAATGTGAGAGTTACCGTCGATGAACAGGGCAGGCTGACGGTAAACGGTGAAACGGGCAGTCTTTACACGAGCGTTCCGCTGACGAGCGACAGCGCACACGATGACATCAAGCACATTCCCAACGGGAATTACATAATATGCACTAACGGCTTTGATAAGCTCGCCGTTGTCGTCACGGGATACAAGTATGAGGACGGTTCTATACTCGAGCGCAGCCTTGCGTGGTGCGAGGGCAGTGATGTTTCTTTCACCGTCGATGACGAGTTCCCGTATAACTATGTCGAGCTTTATCTTGACAGGCAGACGCAGTTCGACCATGAGCTTGTGCTGCCGATGATAAGATATCAGGGCATTGCCGACAGCAGCTGGGAGCCTTTCACGCCCGACCTTAAAATGCGCATCGACGAGCTTTCGCAGAGGATAGACCGGCTGAGCCTTTATAACGAGACGTTCAGCGAAAACATCACAGACAGCATACAGGAGGTAATATAATGCTAACGACAAACGGAGCAAAGATGATCACATACAACAAAATATTCGGCTCGAGTGCTCCAAACCTGATCCTGACAGACGGTACAGCACAGACAGCCACAGTCAGTGCGACGACGCAGGCGTTCAGGAGATGCGGCTATAACAACACAGCAGCCACACTGGCTACGAGCGACAGCTGTATGGTCATGATCCTTGGTGTAGGTACGGCACAGCCGTCGGCAAGCGATTACTGGCTTGATGAAACCGAGATCGGCGGAGTTGACGTGAACACGATAGTGGAGTGTGCAAGAGCATCCGGAACCGATATGTGGAATGCAGTCGTTCTTAACAACGGCAATATCGCTTACAGTTATGTGTTCCGCAATACGGGCAGCGATGCTGTAACGATCACGGAAATTGGTCTGTCATTTGCTTGTATGTACGGCAAGTTCCTTGTCGGGCGCTGCCTTATCCCGCCGAGAACTATCCAGCCGAACGAGACGGTGACGTTCACCTACGAGCTGGCGTTTTGCAGTTAAGGCTACATACTTTGCAGCAAGGGAGATGAACGGATTGAATGCAGACGCAAGAAAATGCGGCACCTGCAAGTATTACAGCTTTTGCAGGTCAAAGAATCTTTTCCGCAGATTGTTCGGCTGTCCGCTGTGGGAGAAAAGGGAGTGGTACATCGGTGGCAGTAAGCGGCATTGATGTTTCGAGGTGGCAGGGCAGGATAGACTGGCAGCGTGTGAAAAACGCAGGTGTCAGCTTTGCCCTGCTGCGTGCAGGCTACGGCGACACGTTATCCTATCCGAGCCAGCTCGATGAGACTTTTGAGTATAACTATGCAGAGTGCAAGCGTGTGGGTGTGGATGTCGGTGCATACTGGTATTCGTATGCGACAACGCCGGAAATGGCACGGCAGGAAGCGAAAAGCTGCATTGCCGCACTAAAAGGCAAGCAGTACGAATACCCGATATACTATGACGTTGAAGAACAGCGCATCTTTGCCACAGGCAGAACTGACAGCATCATCAGGGCGTTCTGCGAAGAGCTTGAAAGCGCAGGCTACTGGGTCGGGATATACAGTTTCAGGTTTGCGCTTGAAAGATACATCTCGCCCGAGGTCGCACAGCGCTATGCTGTGGCTGTTGCAGAGTATGCAGGCAGCTGCGGATACAAAGGTCAGTACGGCATCTGGCAGAACAGCTCGACGTGGCGTGTTGACGGCATCAGCGGCAATGTTGACCACGATTGGTGCTATCTTGATTACCCGACGATGATAAAGCAAAACGGCAAAAACGGCTTTCCGAAGCCTGCGCCGAAGCTGATGTACAAAGTCATTAAAGACACGCCTATCGTGCAGTTCGAGGGTGAAGCTGAGGCAGGACAGACACGACAGGTCTACGGCAGAAAGACCGTCTGCGGAGTGCAGTACGGGCGAGTGACAAAAAACGGCTGGATGAGCCTTAAAGACTGCAAACAGGTTTAGCAAATACAGCAAAGCAAACAGAGCCTTCCGAAATGGGAGGCTCTGTCTGCGAAAGTGAGGTATTTATGACTACTAAACAGGAATTGTCAATGGGTAAGAAAGAAAATGATGCCGATGGCAGCAAGTGCGATGAAATATATCAAGCCGATAACAAAAATGATGTCGCTGACGGAGGTGTTCGAGCGCTTGCGGCGGTTCTGCAGATAGTCGGCATATTTTTGCGTGTGCGGATGCACCTGCGTGTCCGGGCGGTAAGAGCTGCTGTGGAAAGCACCCTTCGGCGCATTTGTGCGAGGCGGCAGATAGCTGTCCTGCGGCAGCTCGTCGTCAAACAGTTCGAACGGGTCATCGCCTGTCATCTGGGTGTAGGCATAATAATAGAAAAGCTGCTCCTGCGGATCGTCACTGAATAAGCCGAAGCCGTCATCGTGAAAATCGTTCATCATCGCCGTCACCGCCTTTCAGGTCGTATCGGTTTTGTTCTTCTGAAAGCATTATAGCACACAATTTTGCGTTTGTGGTAACTTTTTTTGGACAGTTGACAAAAATAAAAGCCCTCAGGCAATGACCTGAGAGCTTTTTGCTATGCTACGCGGATTGAGGGATTTGAACCCTCGCGCCCGTTTCCAGACCTACTCCCTTAGCAGGGGAGCCCCTTCACCACTTGGGTAAATCCGCAAACAGCGTATAGAAAATATGTGGCGGACAGGGTGGGATTCGAACCCACGGTACGTTGCCGTATCACCGGTTTTCAAGACCGGCTCCTTAAACCACTCGGACACCTGTCCAATCAGAAGTCAGAGGTCAGAGGTAAGATCTCTGTCCTCGTTAGCGACTTAATTATTTTATCACATATTCGCCGTGTTGTCAATAGGTTTTTCGCAAAAAAATCAGATAGTGCAAAAAAATCTTTATTAAATTTTGCAAAAACACTTGCAATTTGCCAAGAAGTGTGCTATACTATCTAAGATATTTATTAATACGGAGGGAAATATAATGAGCGTAATGGAGATCGTGGCAGGATCGGTGCTGATTTTAGTCAGCCTCATCCTCGTTTTGATAGTACTTTCAATGGAATCCAAGGATCAGGGACTTACATCGGCGATCGGCGGCGGATACAACGAGTCGTTCTACGGAAAGAACGGCGGAAACACCAAGGAAGCTAAGCTTTCCAAGATCGCAAGAGTTTGCTCGGTACTGTTGTTCATCGTAACACTTGGAGTAAACATTGTGGTATCTATTTACTTTAACAAGTAAGACACGAGGCTGTTGCAGATCATGCAGCAGCTTTTTTGTTTAAGGAGGAAAAAATGAAAAGGATAAGCGTTTCTACCGGCAGGATAAGGGCACTGTTTGACTGCTTTGACGATTCGATGATACAAAGCTGTTTTGAGGGCGTTTACGGCGAGCTTTGGTGTGATGACGAGAACGATCCGCAGACTGCGGTGATAGTCTCGGGTGATTTTCACTATCTTGCGGGTAAGCCTGCGTATGCAGACGAGGTGATGGCTTTTGCAAAGGATAAGCCTCACGCTGTGTTCGTGCCGTCGTGCGACGGGTGGTTTGGTCTGCTCAATGCAAGCTGTGACAACTCGCTGAGAAAAGTGGACAGGTATCATATGCGTGCGCCTGAAAACGGCTTTGACAGGCAGCAGCTCAAACAGATCCTCAAAGCTCTCAGACCGCTGAGACTCTATGCCTGCGACATCTTTCCGATCGGGGAGAAGGAGTTTAACGAGTGCCGCAAATCAAGCTGGGCATA
>CAMYUO010000082.1 GCA_947302065.1 uncultured Clostridia bacterium
TGAAACCAATGCGAGAGCTACCATTTTGTTTTCCTCCTTTCAAGTCAATTTTGTTTTTATCACTTAATTTTGCTCAGAAGATATATTGCGGTGGTCACGAGACCTGCCGACGCTGCTGCTGCGAGACCTGCGACTGCTACTGCTGTTATCATTTTTGTTTCCTCCTTTTTGTTTTGGTTTGTTGTTTGTTTCCCTTGCTGTGTCTATATAATACCATGCAAATGTGCATTCTTCAATGAGCAATATGATACGGCTTTGTTGCTTAACGGACACAAATGCGACGGAATGTTGCTTAGGCGACAAAAGACATATAAATTGTCGCAGAACTATTGCAAAAATCTGCGAAATATGCTATACTTGACGCAGAAAATACTATAATCAAAAATGAAAAGAGGTAAACGCTATGCCCGAAAAATCGACCGACCGCCGTGCAATAAAGACACGAAAGGCTCTTGCCAACGCACTTGCAGAGCTGCTGACGCAAAAGGAACTGCACAAGATAACCGTTCAGGAGATATGCGACAAGGCGGAGCTAAACAGAGGCACTCTTTACAGGCACTATCTTGATGTTTATGACCTTTATGAAAAGGTGGAAAAGGAAACAATCGTGGCGTTTGCGCTGCTGCTGCTCGATGCAGGCGAACAGCCGACTGTGGAGTTCTTCAAGAAGATAATAGAATACATCTCGCAGAACAAGAGCATTTTCAGAATGGTGTTCAGCCCGAACACGACAGGTCAGCTGCGCACTGAGCTTTGCGGGATAATCAAGGGCGTTTTCCAGCAGAAGCAGATGGAAAAGGAAGGCTCCAAGCTCAGCGAGACGGAGCTGAACTATATGTGCTCATACCGTGCGCAGGGCTGCGTTGCGATAATCTCAGACTGGGTGACGAGCAATTTCAAGGAGTCTGAGGAGTTTATCATCAAGACGATATCGGCGCTTGACAGCAACACGGAAAAAGTGTTCTGATGCAGAACGTGATGAAATAAGACTATTGCAAGGCAGGTGAAGTTCCTGATGAAAGCGGCAAGCAAATTCATATCAAGATTCATGGCGGTTATCGTTCTCGCAGTGGCGGCGCTTGCGCTGTTTGTGCCGAAAAGCTGTCTGTGGATACCGAGCGGCTCGGTGAACTATCTGCTGATGGTCGTGATGTTCGGAATGGGTCTGACGATGAAGCCTGCGGATTTTGCGGTGGTGTTTTCACGGCCCAAGGACATAATCATCGGCTGTGCGGCACAGTTTGTGATAATGCCGCTGCTGGCGTTCGGGCTTGGCAAGCTGTTCGGGCTTGAAAACGAACTGCTCGTCGGAGTGGTGCTGGTGGGCACATGCCCGGGCGGAACGTCGAGCAATGTGATAACGTATCTTTCGGGCGGAGATGTTGCACTGTCGGTCGGAATGACGAGCGTTAACACGCTGCTCGCGCCGCTGCTGACACCTGCGCTCACATATCTGTTTTTACAGACATCGGTCGATGTCGATGTATGGGCGATGTTCCTTTCGATAGTTGAGGTCGTGCTGGTGCCGATACTGCTGGGACTGCTGATAAACAAGCTGTTCGGCAGATTCACCGAAAAAGCAAAGGACGTACTGCCTGTTATCTCGGTGGCGGCTATCTGCATCATCGTTGCGATAGTTGTATCGAACAACTCGGAGAAGATACTTTCGACGGGTGCGGTCATTTTCGCAGTGGTGATACTGCACAATCTGCTCGGCTATCTGTGCGGATACCTTATCGGCATGCTTTTCAGGTTTGACCCGAAAAGAAAAAAAGCCGTCTCGGTGGAGATCGGCATGCAGAACTCGGGACTTGCAACATCGCTTGCGGGCAGCGCATTCCCCGATATGTCGATGGCGGCTGTGCCGGGTGCGATATTCTCCGTTTGGCACAACATTTCGGGTGCGATACTTGCGTCGGTTTTCAGAAAAGCTGACAGGTGCAAGGCAGAAAAAGAGAAAACAGGATAGAAACAGCAAAGCGTTCGTATCACAGGGTACGAACGCTTTTTATATTGCTTTTTATTCAAACATGCCCTCGCTTATCAGCATTTCGAGCACTCTTGCTTCCCTTTCAAACATCAGTTGGTTATAGGGTGTGTCTGCGGTGTTTCGGTTTCTGATTATGCTCCTTGCGGAATTGCGCACAAAGCTGTGTGTGTCAAGCATGCCACACCTTTCTTGACTTGGCTGACGCCTTCGGTCATACTATGGATGCAGCGCCGAGCCACATGATCAACTCAGAAAAAAAGCATTGAAAAAGCAAGTTCTTTATGCTACAATGATTTTGAGGTGAGGAAATGAGTGAGATGGTGTTTTATAAGGGCGGGCAGATGGAGTTCGTCATAGTGCGGGGTGGAAAGCTTGCGTTTGATGAGCACTGCCATGCGAGTGACATCGTTATAAGCGGCATCACGGGTGGGTGTGCTCTGCTCACGCTTGGCGGTGCTGTCAGGGAGCTTTGCGAGGGTGACATTTTCTCGGTGCTGCCGTATGAAAACCACTCGCTCAGATCGCAATCGCCAGTCGGGATGCTGACGATGTGCATAAAGAAAGACCTTTTCTCGCAGGAAAAGGCTGTATACACGCAGTTTGTTGTGGGTGCGGTGAACGGGCTGTGCGGCTGTGAAGGAATTTCCGAGACTGAAAAAAGCATTGCGCAGAAGTTATGCGAGGCTGCGCTGACGATTTACGATGCGGCGGACGAGTTGATGCAAAGCGATGCTGACGAACTGCTTGCAGGCGATGTGCAGATGTTACAGGACACGCCCGAGAACGATGCCGACATTCAGACGCTTGCGGAAAATTCGTTCGTCAGCAAGTACCATTACATTCGCAGATTCAGGGCAGTTTCGGGATTGACTCCGAACAGGTTCCGCTTGCAGAACCGTGTGCGCAAGGCGCAGCAGCTTATTGCAGGCGGCGAGAAGATAACCGATGCGGCGGTGGAATCGGGGTTTTACGACCAGAGCCATTTTGACCGATATTTCAAAAAGATAGTCGGGATACCGCCGAAAGAATACATTCGCTCACTTCGCAATTTTGTACAAGAATAATTGCCGATTTTCGTGTATGATAAAGTCATCAGATGAAAGGAGACTTCATACATGAAAGAGTTATTTGAGAAGTTTGACGGCGGCGTTTTCAAGTCGCCATACGGTGAAAAGAAGTTTGCACAGCTTGCGTGGAATCCGCACCCGACCTTTGAGGGAGTGGAGCTAAAGCACCTGCTGACAGCGGCGGACACGGACGGTCAGTTCAGCTATCATCTTGTGCGCATCGCACCGAACAAGAGCATCGGCGAGCATATCCACGAGACGCAGCTGGAGACTCACGAGGTCATTGCGGGCAGCGGAGTTTGCATCAACGAGGGTTTGGAGATACCATACGAAAGCGGCGTTATGACGGTGCTGAAAATGGGAACTCCGCATTCGGTGAACGCAGGCGCTGACGGCTTATACATCTTTGCAAAATTCATACCGGCACTTTGCTGATAACGACAGCTCCTCAGACCTGATGGTTTGGGGATCTGTTTTGTTGACAACGTTTGGGCTGTGGGGTATAATGAAAAAAAACATTATGGGGGAATTATGATGAATGTTGGTATTATAGGTTACGGGAGCATGGGTAAAATGCTGTTGGACAAGTTTGCTGCGTCGGGCAGGTTCGATGCGAACAGCTTGTATATTGCAAACAGGACGACGGGCAAGATAGCCGATGCGCCCGACAGATACACTATCTGTCGCAGCAACAGCGAGCTTGCCTCAAAGGCGGACGTCGTTTTTGTATGCGTACGACCTGTTGATATGAAAAGCGTTCTTTCGGAAATTAAAGGCTCGCTGAAAGAGAATGCACTGCTTGTGTCGCTCAACGGCAACATACCGTTTGAGCTGCTTGGCAGCATCATCAGCACCAAGACCGCAAAGGTCGTTCCGAGCGTGACCGCAGAGATTGACCGTTCGCAGACGCTGGTGTGCTATAATGAGCTGGTCGGAAGTGATGACAAGGCTATGCTTGAAGAGCTGCTTGGCTGCATAGGGACGGTCATCGAGCTGCCAGAAAAGGAGCTTGGCATGGGCAGTGAGCTTGTGAGCTGTATGCCGGGATTCATCGCCTCGATATTCGATGTCATCTGCACGAGTGCGCAAAAGCACACGGCGATACCCGTCAGACAGATAGTGAAAATGGTGCTGAACACGCTGAATGCGGCGAGCGAGCTGATGCTTGAAAAGGAGATGTCGTTCGGTGACGTCGTAACGAGAGTTGCGACCAAGGGCGGAATAACCGAGGAGGGCACAAAGGTCGTTTATGAGATGTTCCCGGAGACAGCGGACAAGCTGTTCGAGAACACGCTTGAAAAGCGGCGGCTGACCGCTGTGAACGCACAGAAGAGTTTTGCTGAATAATGATGATCCCGCTTTCTCGTTTGAGAGGGTGGGATTTTTGCCGGGGTGAACATATAAAAGCGGCAGGGAGAGCGGTTCTTCCTGCCGTTTTGTGTTATGATATAGTGTTATTGCTGAAGCGTTCGGTGGCGATGAACATCAGCAGCTTGGCAAGCTCGTGCGGACTTTCTTTCATGCCTGTATCGAGCCATTTTTTCATAACAGAAAGCGCACCCGAGACGACAAACAGTGAAAGATACTGCGCATACTTTTTCTTGCTGCCGAGCACAGGCTTATACATTTTTGTGACAGCACCCACGGTATTCTCCACGAGCTTATACGAAAACTCTCCGTCCTTGCTGTTTTCAAGCAGAAGTCTGAAAAGGTCGGCGTTTTCTTTAATATGCGCAAGCAGTTCTTCGACACGCTTTATAACGGCTTCTTTATCGTGGGACTCGACCGTGGCGACGCAGGCTGCACAGGCGGCAAGCGCCTCGTTCTCTATCTCCTCGTATATCTCACGGACATTATCGTAATACTTATAGAAAGTGGAACGGTTTATCTGTGCTGCGGTGCACAGCTGGCTGACCGTTATCTCATAGATATGGTGCTGTTCGAGCAGCCTTATCAGGCTTTCACGCAGCAGACGCTTGCTGAGCTTTACACGCTGATTATCACTTACATTCACGATACCGCCCCCTTTGGTATGATTATAACTTAACTGTGCGAAAATGTCAACGCATCACTGCTTTCTGCCGAACTGTTTTATGGCAAGCTTGTCCGTAAAGCGCACGAGCACGGGAAGAACAAACACTATCATAAATGCCGATATCGCAGTTCCGCAGGCTATCATCGTGCACGCCTGGGAGATAGCTTTCTGTGACATCATAAGACCTGTTATCAGGCAGCAGCCGATGAGTATCAGCGATGAGGTGAGTATGGTCTTTATTGAGCTTGTCATAGCGATGCCGAGCGCTTCGTCTTTGTCGTAAGCCTGACGCTTTTCGATATAGTTGCAGATGAACAGTATGCCGTAGTCGATAGTTGCGCCCATAAGGATACACTGGACAAGTATCTGCGAGATGTAGTTGACGGAGAAGCCGAACAGCACTATCATAAATGTGGTGATGTAGACGGCTGCCTGAATGACGATGACGAGCAGTGCAGAGCTGAAAATGGAGCGGAAGGTGAAGATAACGACCACGAATATCGCAGCTGCGGTGATGATGGTGATGAAGTTAAGCTCCTTGCCGAAGCCGTCGTGCATCTCCTTTGCCATGACGCAGTCGCCGACGAAATAATGCTTTTCGCTGAATGTGCTGTCTGCCTCGCCGATGATGCTGCCAAGGGCATCGTATGTTTCATCGCCCTCTGCGGCGTGTTTGATATTTATGACCATACGGTTGTGATCCTTGCCGAGCATCTGACCCTTGTTGTCGTCGATTTGCTTTTTGGCTTCTTTTATCTGTGCGAGCTTTTCCTCGTCGGGATAGCTTTGCAGCATCTGTTCGGCGGCAGCGAGAAGCTCCTCGATATTCATTGTTTCCTTGCCGAGCATACCAAACATCATCTGTGCCTGCTGTTCATCAAAGCCGAGCGATGCGGCAGCCTCCTGCGGTGTCAGCTGTTTGCCGAGAGTGTTGGAATAGTCCTGCACGGCGGCAACATCGTCACGCTTTTCGAGCCACGCAACGTACTCGCCGACTTTCTCAGCGGACTCGGTGTTTTCATACAGCAAAACGAGCTGGCTGTCGAGACCGAAGCATTCTTCGGTATACTCCTGCTCCTCATTGTCAAAGGATTTGAGGAAGTTGACATCGACATCGTCTTTCTTTGCAAAGGAATAGCAAACGAGCACGACGATCGCAGGAACGACCACCAGACCGAGCTTTGTAACGACTTTCATCGCTTTGTTCATAGGGATACGCAATGTCTTCTTTTTGGTTTTTTCAAGCAGTTTATCGAACGTAACGACAAGACCCGGCAGGAGCGTGAAGATAGAAATAAGGCTGATAAACACGCCCTTTGCGAGCACGATGCCCATATCCTGTCCTATCTTGAAGCTCATAAAGACGAGCGCAAGCAGACCGACTATCGTGGTCACCGAGCTGCCCGAGACAGGTGCGAACGAGCTTGCGAGCGCTCTTATCATTGCGTCCTCGCTTGTTGAAACACGCTGTTTTTCCTGTGCGTATCTGTTCATCAGCATTATGGAATAGTCTATTGACAGACCGAGCTGGAGCAGACCGCAGATGGAGAATGTCATGAATGACACCGACGGGAGCAGCGCATTGCTGCCCATATTAAGTCCTATCGCTGCGCCGATGCAGACGAGATAAACGATAGGCTCTATCCACGAGCTGCACATTATCAGCAGGATAATGAAAATGACCACGCCGACGATCGCAATGATGACGGGAAGCTCTTTGACGAGCGTGGAGATCATTTTGTCGTTATCGACGACTGCGCCGCTGACATATGCGTCGTCCCCGTATTTCTCTCTTATGTCCTTGAGCACCTGACGGGAATCGTCGGAGTATGTATCGGCACTGACGGTGACCAGATACTTTGAGTGACCGTCTTTCTGATAACGCTCGTCCTTGGCGTCAAACACGACGTTCTGCACGCTTTTTATCTCACCGAGCTCCTGCTGGCGTGCAAGCTGCTGCTTTGCGTCAAGGCCGTCGAACATAACGATTATCGCAGAATTCTCGCCGAATTCGTCTTCCATTATCTCCATACCCTTTTTAACAGACGAATCCGTTGCGAGATATTTTGACATATCGTAGTTGGTGTTGCTATTGAAAATACCGAAAACGCTCAGTATCATCAGCAGTGCAAAAACGACATATACTGCCTTTCGCTTTTGCACAATAAATTCTGCTGCTTTTCTCAAAATAGTTCCTTCTTTCGTTCAGTGATAGGTTTATTATATCAACATCGTGTTGGTTTTACAACAACAAGTTTACCTATATCCTGTTGTAAAAACAACACTTTTTGCTGTTTCTGTCGGTCTTGCGACAAATTGTTCAAAAGATGTTTTTTGAGTTCGGCGGCAGAGAAAAACGGCAGGGAGAGCGGTTCTCCCTGCCGTGTGTGATAGGTCGTGGTCATATATCCTCCGGT
>CAMYUO010000083.1 GCA_947302065.1 uncultured Clostridia bacterium
CAGGTGTTGATATAATCTCTCTCGGCGCGCTCACCCACTCGGTCAAGGCATTTGACATATCAATGAAAATGGAAAAATAAAAGTATTATATAGAACAACAAAAGAGAGAACTGAAAATGAGAGATGACAAAGTCAATGACAGACTGCTCAGAGCTGCCATCGCAGCAGAAGAAAAAATGTCTGTTGCTGACACCACCGAAGATTTAAACAAGACCCGCAATTACGGCAAAATGCTTATCTTTCTGCTGGTCATTCTGGCTGTGTTTGAGATGACTGCGATGCATGGCATCCTGAGCCTAAAAGATGTTGTTTTCAAATACTCGGAAACAACTCAGGGCACTGTCACCGAACTTGAATACAAAAGCGAGGTCGGCAAGCATACCAAATACAGAGACCCGACGAAGTATTATAAACCGATAGTTGAATATGACATTGACGGAAAACATTACATCGCCGAGGTCAGGAACGACTCGAAAAAACAAAGAGATCTGCCCAAGGTCGGCAGCAAGGTTCAGCTGCGGTATGCACCCGGCGAGCCGGAGACCGTGTATCTTTCAGACGGCGCAGACAAGGACAGCCTGCAGTTCTGGCTGAACGTCGCTTCACTTATCTGCAATACGTTCAGTATGATAGTCGTCTCGCTGTGGGCAAAGCACTATTTCAGACCAAACAGCGACGGAAAGTTCGTCTCGCTCGCATTAAGACTTCCGGGCGCTGTCACTGCAGCCATCGTTTTCGTTCTGGAAGTATTTGTCGTAGTGGTCGGAGTTATGTATATGTAAGGAGTTGAGCACATGGCAAGCCTTATCGATACCGAAAGACAATTTCACATTGCAACGCTGCCCGACGAGGTCGGCGGATACGTCATACTGCCGGGCGACCCTTTCCGTGTGCCTAAGATCGCAGAATATATCGACGATGCAAAGCAGGTCGCTCACAACCGTGAGTTCAATGTATATACAGGCACGCTGTGCGGCGAAAAAGTCACAGTCTGCTCAACAGGCATAGGCGGTCCGTCCGCAGCTATCGCAGTTGAGGAGCTTGTCAAGTGCGGCGCACACACTTTCATAAGAATAGGCACCTGCGGCGGAATGAACGATAAAGTCTGCGCAGGCGACCTCATCATTGCAACCGCAGCCGTCAGAGGCGAGGGCACATCATATGAGTATATGCCGACAGGCTACCCTGCTGCTGCCGATTTCACAGTTACAAACGCTATCGCTGATGCCGCAAAGGCTCTCAGCGACGGACGTAAAGGCAACGGCTGGCACGCAGGCGTCGTGCACAGCAAAGACAGCTTCTACGGTCAGCTCGAACCCGACAACTCCCCTGTCAGCGACAAGGTCAAAGGCCGCTGGGATTCGTATGTTCGGCTCGGATGCCTTGCATCTGAAATGGAGTGTGCAGCGCTCTACTCGGTCGGTCAGGCAAGAGGCGTTCGCTGCGGTGCAGTTCTCGCAAGCCTGTGGAACTGCCAGAAAAACCTCAACGAAGGTGCTGACGAAAGCATCACCCTCGATACCGACAGAGCGATAAGATGTAGCATAGAAGCGATAAAGCTGCTTATAGCTCTGGATAAGGAGGCAAAGTAATGGGCAGATTTGACGGTGCATGGGAAGAAAAAGGCGTTATCGGTCCAAGACTTGAAATAGACGGCGACAAGGTCATTTTCCTGTGGCAGGCGTCCGTTGTGCTCGAAACAAGGTTCGATACCGTACAGGAAGGCGGAAAGACCGTCCTCAGACTTGAACATAACGGTCTGCGCAATGAAGGCTCGCTTGACCCTTACGCTGTGATAACGGAGTTCTACTTCAACGGGACTGCGCTTATCACTGTTGCGGATTTCAGGTTTTCGGGAAAATGCGAAACCAGGTTCTTCCCGACCTCCAACAGCCGCTACGGTAATGTTACGCTTGTGAATGATGAATATCTCCCGCAGCTTTGCGGCGTGTGGGAATCGAAATATACCGACCTCGTCTTTGACGGCGAAACTCTCCGCATCTGCGGTCATGGCATGAGCAACCCCGAGCTTGAGCTTACTATCGTCTGCGCACGCCCGAACAGCTCGCCCGACAAGGTGGCTATTCTTGACAAAGACCCGTCCAAACATAACATTGGAGATTTTTACAGCGTAATTTTCTCAGGCGGAAAGATAACCGCCAGCATCGAGGTCTGCGACGACAGACCCGTTAATATCGATTTCACTAAGAAAGCATAAAAACAGAGGCTGATGTATCAAAACCCATCAGCCTCTTATTTTATTCACCTATCTTGTATTCCTTGACGTCATCGCCGTCTTCGTACTGTACCTCGTTGACCTCATCGGCAGACGGGATCTGCATCTGTTCAAGTTCCTGCACCGTCATCGGCTTTTTCTTATCAGGCTTTGCATACAAATGCTCTATGTCCTGTTTGTAATACTCCGTCGTGACAGGCAGTTTCTTTCTGCGCAGCCTGTTCTCCACAAACGACCTCGTAAAGCTGTAAAGCAGTGCGAACACGGGAACTGCGAGAACCATTCCGACAAAACCGAACAATCCGCCGCAGATGATGAGCGATACCAGCACCCAGAATCCCGGCAGACCCGTCGAATCACCAAGGATCTTAGGTCCGAGGATATTGCCGTCGAACTGCTGAAGCAGCAGGATGAATACTGCAAGCAGAATCGCCTTTTTAGGATCAACGATAAGCATCAGGAACGTTGACGGAACAGCACCGATAAGCGGTCCGAAGAACGGTATGATATTCGTCACGCCGACAATAACTGCAATAAGGATGTTATAAGGCATATTCATCAGCGTAAGACCGATGAAGCAAAGCAGACCAATGATTATCGAGTCGATGATCTTGCCCATTATAAAGCCAGAGAATACCTTGTTCGCCTGAGAAGCCACGCCCATGATCTTTGAGCAGGTCTTCTTCTTTGTGAGCGAAATGATAGACTTTTTGATCTGCGCAAGCAGCGTTTCCTTGTTGCACAGCATATAAAGCGAAACGATAAATCCGAGCAGGAAGTCCTTGAGGAACGTAACGACTCCCCATGCTCCCGAGACCAGATCCTCAAGCATCGGCTGCATCTTCTCAAAAATGACCGAGGCATCTTTTGTAAATGTGTCGATCTTCTCTGTCGCCGTCTTTACAAGGCTCGGATAGCTCTTGAACGTCTTGCTTATCCAGCCCTCAAGATTCTCTCGCAGGTCGCCCATGTTGTCAAACAGCGACGTAACCGATTTGACAAGCTCAGGCACGACTATCGCTATGAGTCCTGCAACTATGCCCAGAAAAACTATCGCCGACACCGTCACCGACAGCGCCCTGACAAGCTTTTTCTTTCCCCGTGTACTTTTGAACTTGTTCGAGAACAGCTTCTCAAAGTTCACCATTATAGGATTCATCAGAAAAGCGATAACAAGACCCCACGTTACAGGGCTGAGCACCGCAACGACTGCTCCGAGAAAACTCGTTATGGCGCTGAATTTTAAGATCGCAACGACCAGCAGCACGTTGAATGCAATGACCAGCGCCGCATAAAGCGCAATGGTATTGTATTTTTTGTTTGGCATTATCTTCATTAGATCACTCCGTTATGCCTTTTTCTTTTTCCACTTGAATATACATAAATATTATACACCTATTTCCACAGGATTGCAACAGCTTTTTTAAATATTTTATCATTTTACTGCCGCCTTGCTAATGACGTTCATAAAACATTAACTATTCATTCATCACAAGGCTATACACACTTGTTGACAAATCGTGCAAAAACGAATATAATTAATGCTGTGAATATGAAAAATCCAGCGAACAGGAGTAAGTAGCCTAAAGCGAGCCTTTCAGAGAGCTGTCGGTTTGGTGTGAGACAGCAAGCGGACTTTGTGCGAATGGACCTGTGAGGAGCAGCGGGAAAGCTTTCAAAAGCAAGTATCGCTCGCCGTGTTTCCTGCGTTAATGTGAGCGGATATGTATGTATCCTTAGTGCCGATAAGGGTGGCAAAGCGATGTTCTATCGTCCCATAGCGGAGGATAGGGCTTATTTTTTTATTAAGGAGAGTTTTTTATGGAAAACAATATAATCCTGACAGGTGACCGTCCGACAGGACCACTTCACCTCGGTCATTATGTAGGCTCGCTGAAAAAGAGAGTCGAGATGCAGAATACAGGCAAGTATGTGCCGTTCGTTATGATCGCCGATCTTCAGGCGCTGACAGACAATGCCGACAACCCCGAAAAGATCAGGGACAACATCATGGAGGTAATGCTCGACTACCTCGCAGCAGGTCTGACACCCGACAAGACGACTTTCCTTGTGCAGTCGCATATCCCTGCGCTGTATGAGCTGCCGATGTACTATTCAAACCTCGTTACGATGTCAAGACTTGAAAGAAACCCGACTATCAAAAACGAGATAAAGATGCGCAACTTTGAGCGCAGCATACCTGTCGGCTTTATGACCTACCCTATCAGCCAGGCTGCCGACATCACCGCTTTCAAGGCAAAGTATGTGCCCGTCGGCGAGGATCAGCTGCCTATGCTCGAACAGGCAAGAGAGATAGTTGCAAGCTTTAACAGAGTCTACAACTGCGATATACTCGTAGAGCCTGAGGCTGTACTGCCCGATTCCGACAGCTGCAACAGACTGGTCGGCACTGACGGCAACGCAAAAATGAGCAAGTCGCTCGGCAACTGCATCTATCTCAAGGACGATGAAAAGACTATCAAGACCAAGATAATGTCCATGTTCACCGACCCGACCCACATCAACATCACAGACCCCGGTCACACCGAGAACAACCCCGTGTTCCTGTATCTCGAAGCGTTCTCCACCGACGAGGACTTCAAGAACTTCCTGCCCGAGTACGCAAACCTTGCCGAAATGAAAGAGCACTACGAGCGCGGCGGACTTGGCGATATGAAGTGCAAAAAGCTGCTCAACAACGTTATGCAGCAGTACCTTGCACCGATAAGAGCAAGACGTGAGGAGTATGCAAAGGATATGGGCGAGGTGCTCAATATGCTGAAAAAGGGCACACAGCACGCTGTTGAAGTTTCAAACGAAACGGTCAACGAGGTGCGCAACGCCATCGGCATCAACTACTTCAACGACAAGACATTCATGGATAAGATATTCAAGTAAAATGAGAGAATGTGCGGGAAACTGTACATTCTTTTTTGTTGACATAAAAGCGAGGTTATATTATAATATGTCTTAGGATAAAAAGAAAGGAACACAGACACCATGAAACAAGCTTTGCTTATAATCGACGTGCAGAACGACTACTTCCCCGGCGGAATGTGCGAACTGCACAAGCCGTATGAGGCAGAAAAGAAAATCCAGGAGCTGATAGCCAAAAGCAGAAATATCGGCAGACCGATAGTTTATATCCGGCATTTCAATCAACCCGATGATTTCTTTTTCCTTGAGGGCACAAAGGGTGCGGAGATATCCGAAAGGATAAAACCTGAACCGCAGGACAAGGTCATCGTCAAGCGCTATCCCAACAGCTTTCTTGAAACAGAGCTTGACGAGTATCTCAGGAGCATCGGTACAGACGAGCTTATCGTGTGCGGAATGATGACGCATATGTGCGTTGATACGACCGTCAGGGCAGCTATGGATCACGGCTATACAGTCACTGTCGTGGCAGATGCCTGTGCAACGATGGATCTTGAATACGGCGGAGAAACAATACCTGCCGAGACCGTTCAGAAGGCGTTTCTGGCATCGCTCGACGGCGTGTTCGCAAAGATAGTTTAAAGGAGCAGAAAATGAAACACGTTGAGATATTTACCGACGGCGCCTGCTCGGGCAATCCCGGTCCCGGCGGGTACGGCGTTATACTGAAATACAAAGAGAACGTCAAGGAGCTTTCGGGCGGTGCGGCGCAGACGACCAACAACCGCATGGAGATGACGGCGGTGATCACTGCGCTCGAAACGCTGAAAGAGCCTTGCGAGGTCACTCTTTACAGCGACTCAAAGTACGTCATCGACTCGATAACAAAGGGCTGGGCAAAAGGCTGGCAAAAACGAGGCTGGGTCAAGAGCAACAAGGAAAAAGCGCTCAACCCTGACCTGTGGGAAAAGCTGCTGGCTCTGCTCGAAAAGCACAAGGTCGAGTTCGTGTGGGTCAAGGGTCACGCAGGTCACCCCGAGAACGAGCGCTGCGACGAGCTTGCAGTTGCTCAGTCGCAAAAGTACAAAAATGCCTGACACGGAGGACGATATGGAAAACAAACTGAAAGTTCTTGTGGCGATGTCGGGCGGCGTTGACAGCTCAGTGTGTGCAAAGCTGCTGCTTGAAAAAGGCTATGAGGTCGCAGGCGCAACGATGAGTCTTTGTCCCGAGCACGAGCAGGACGTTGCAGATGCACGCAGCGTCGCACAAAAGCTGGGTATCCCCTTTTATGTTTTCGACTTTTCGGGCGAGTTCAAAACGCACGTTACCGACCATTTCGTGCAGACCTATCTTGATGGCAGCACGCCCAATCCCTGCGTTGACTGCAACCGCTGGCTGAAATTCGGAAGCTTTCTTGAAAAGGCGCAGCATCTTGGCTTTGACCGCATCGCAACAGGTCATTACGTTACAAAAATAAAGGACGAAAACACGGGCAGGTGGCTGCTCAGACGCTCTGCAGACAGAAAAAAAGACCAGACCTATGTGCTCTACTCGCTCTCGCAGCAGCAGCTTGAGCACAGCCTGTTCCCTGTCGGCGAGATGAGCAAGGACGATATCCGCACGATAGCAGGCGAAAACAGCCTTGTAAACGCTGACAAGCCCGATTCGCAGGACATCTGCTTTATCCCCGACGGCAACTATGCAAGCTATATCACCGCACGCACCGGAGAACAGCAAGGCGGTGACATCGTCCTGACGACAGGCGAAAAGCTGGGCACTCACAGAGGTCTGATCCACTACACTATCGGTCAGCGCCGTGGTGTCGGCGTGTCATACTCAGAGCCTATTTTTGTCGTTGAAAAGGACATACAAAACAACCGCCTTGTTCTCGGCACGCCGGATAAACTCCTGCGCACAACGCTCACAGCGTGCGATGTGAATATGCTGACGACGGACGAGCTTAACAGTCCAATAAAATGTACAGCTTGCACGAGATATCATCAGCAGGATATGCCCTGCACAGTCACTCCGCTCGGTGAAAAGAGGGTGCGTGTTGATTTTGAACAGCCGCATAAAGCCGTTTGCAAGGGACAGGCTGTCGTGTTCTACGACGGCGACTATCTGCTCGGCGGCGGTACGATAGAATAGGAGAAACAAAATGAAACTGAATGTTGTGACAGCAGATAAAAACAAAATTGAAGAGCTTGCAAACCGCAGCGCTTTCACATGGGAGGGCATGGCGCTCGATGAGGAAAACCTTGCGGCAGTTGCACAGGCGTTTGTCGACAACGACCTTGTAAAGCCCGAAACACAGCAGATGACAGGCTACACATGGTCTGGCGCAGTGATGAACGCACTTTACGGCTTGAC
>CAMYUO010000084.1 GCA_947302065.1 uncultured Clostridia bacterium
CAAAAACAGGAGATATACAAATGAAAAGATACCTGAAACAGACAGCAATGCTCGACTATTCATCTGCGCCGATACAAAGGCTCATCAGACAGAGAAAGTGGAAAAGCCTCGGCGAATTTGAACGGATAAAAGCGATATACGATTTTGTCAGAGACGAGGTGCTGTTCGGTTATAATATCAGCGACAATGTGTGCGCAACAAAGGTCCTGACAGACGGTTTCGGTCAGTGCAACACCAAGGGCACGCTGTTCATGGCGCTGCTGAGAGCTTGTGGGATACCGTGCAGAGTCCACGGGTTCTGCATAGACAAAAAGCTGCAGAAAGGAGCAATGACAGGTTTTGTTTACAACAATGCGCCGAGAGAGATATTTCACAGCTGGGTCGAGGTCTACTTTGAAGGCAAATGGTACGAGCTTGAGGGTTTTATCCTCGACAAGCGGTATCTGGCCAAGCTGCAAAGGATAAACAGCGGCTGCAGCGGAGCTTTCTGCGGATACGGCGTTGCTGTTAAGGACTTTAAGCACCCTATTATAGAATTCAACAAGAACAACACATATATCCAGAGCGAAGGCATTGTCCGTGACTTTGGAGTTTACGATTCGCCCGATGAGCTTTTAAAAGAACACGGGCAGGATCTTTCGCAGTTCAAGGAGTTTTTGTTCCGAAACCTCGGCAGACACCTTATGAACCGCAACGTGAAGAAAATTAGAAATATGAAGATTTGATAAGGAGTAAAAAATGCCTCCAAAAGCAGTTGTCACAAAAGATCAGGTGCTCGATGCGGCTATCGAGATAACGAGAGCAGAGGGCGCAGATGCCGTTACGGCAAGGAGCGTCGCTGCAAAGCTCGGCGTATCGACACACCCGATATTCACATATTACAGCACACTTGCAGAACTTAAAGCCGATGTGCTGAAAAGGGCGAGAGAGGTCTATCACGAGTCCATAAAACGTGGTATGCGTGAGGATATCCCGTTTCTTGGAGTCGGTCAGCAATACCTCAAACTCTCGCAGGAAGAACCAGAGATTTTCAAGCTGCTGTTTCTGACGACGCCTGACGAGACGGGATCGGGTGCTATGGAAGAGTTCAAGTTCTCGCTTGACCTCGTGCTTGATTTTGTGATGGAAAGATACAATATGGACAGGCAGACCGCAGAGAATTATTATATGCACCTGTGGCTGATGTCATTCGGATATTCAGCTCTGATAGTAACGCACGACTGTCCTTACACTATCGAGCAGATGAGCAACAATCTGACGCAGATAAGCCTTTCTCTTTGCAAGGCATATAAAGAGATACCGGGATTTCTAAGCGGTGATTTTGATAAAGACAAGATATTCAGTGAGCTTGTAAAGAAAGACGGCTGAGATAAAACAGAAAAACAAACAGAACAAGGGGAAAACAGGGGTATGAAAAACAAAAAGGTCGATGTGTTTACAATTATTATGAGTTCGATCATCGTAATATTAGGTATCATATTGATATTTATATCGATCTTTGACAGCAGCAGTTCAAAGGGTGTTCTTATCGGCGGTCTGCTTTGTGTTAACACGGCAAATGTTATCAACATCATACGGATAGCAAAAAGCAGAAAGCGGGTCAATGCTCAAAAGGAAAACGAGATATGAATATCCGAAGATTTGAGGAAAAGGATGCTGATGAGCTGTCACAGGTCATTCGCACAACACTTAGCATCTCTAACAGCAGCGATTACACGCCGCAGGAACTTGAGGTATTATTCAAGGAACTGTCACCGCAGGCTCTTTTACAAAGAGCACAGCAGGGACATTTCTATGTTGCCTGCGACGATGGCAAGCTGATAGGCAGCGGCTGCATATCGCCTTTCTGGGGCAGCGAAACGGAAAGCATACTGCTGACGATATTCGTTCTTCCCGATTATCAGGGCAAGGGCATCGGCAGAAGAATAATACAGACACTCGAGCAGGACGAATACGCCCTGCGTGCAGACAGAATAGAGATACCTGCATCTAAAACAGGTGTGGAGTTTTACAGAAAACTCGGATACGACTATAAGAACGGGGAAAAGGAACTTGAAGACGGACGGCTTTACAGGCTTGAAAAGTTCCGCTGACATCATATGGGGCAAACAAAATGGAAATTAAAACTCAAAGGCTGCTTTTGCGGCCTATCGGCTTGCAGGACTTAGAAACAGCATTTGCATATGCAAGCGATGCAGAGAATACAAAGTTTATGACTTTTCTGCCCGATGACGACATTGAACAGACAAGGGATTTCCTTGAACGGTGCGAGCGTCAGTGGCAGAAACAGCAGCCGGATTACTACGAATTTGCGATAGTGCAAGGCGGCAGGCACATAGGCGGTGTGAGCATATATCTTGACCGCAGCAAAAACACAGGTGAATTCGGCTGGATACTTGACAAGAACTATCATGGCATGGGGTATGCCACAGAGGCAGCAAAAGCTGTGCTTGATTTTGCCGTGCAGGAGCTTGACGTGACTCACTTTGTCGCACACTGCGATTCGGAAAACAAAGCGAGCCAGAATGTAATGAGCAAGCTGGGGTTAAACTGCATAGGCTGTGCAAACGGGCGAAGAAACAAAGGCAGCAGCGAGGACAGGATAGAGATGACATTCGAGCTGTTTGTCTGACACGCAAAAGATGAAGAATTCAGGGGGAAACAAAATGAAAAAGAGAAAGGACATTGTATTAGACATACTGATTATAATAACGTTCGTGCTGTCAGTGCTCAGTCTTGCGCTCGGAAGCAGCATCATTCTTGTCATTTCAGCGACACTTATGGCAGTCTGCATACTGCTCACTTTTATAAATAAAGGCAATGCAGACAGCGGAAATCCAAAAATAAGATAAACAATCAAAGGAGAACAAAACAATGCAGAAGATAAATGACATCGACAGCGGAAAGCCTTTCGACTGGGGTAAGACATCGGAAGACTACGCAAAGTTCAGGGATATATACCCTGAGGAGTTTTATAAAAAGCTGACCGACAGAGGTCTGTGCGTCAGCGGACAGAGGGTGCTCGACATCGGAACGGGCACAGGCGTTTTGCCGAGAAATCTTTATTCGTTCGGTGCAAAATGGACAGGAACGGATATTGCTGAAAACCAGATAGAACAAGCAAAGATACTTGCCAAGCAGCAGGGCATGGACATTGAGTTCTACACCTGTCAGGCAGAGGATCTCGACTACCCCGATGACACGTTCGACATTGTCACCGCAGGTCAGTGCATCTGGTATCCGGATCACGACATCCTTGCGCCAAAGCTTGCGAAGATAATCAAAAAAGGCGGAAAGTTTCTTATTCTTTACATGGGCTGGCTGCCGTTTGAGGACGATATCGCAGGCAGGAGCGAAGACATCATAAAGAAATTCAATCCTGTATGGAACGGTGCGGGCGACACGGTACACCCTGTATGGATACCGCCGCAGTACAATGAGTTTTTCGACATAACGCTTGAAGAACAGACAAGGGTGGATATCCCGTTCACAAGAGAGAGCTGGCACGGAAGAATGAGAGCCTGCAGGGGTGTGGGCGCTTCCCTGTCGCCGAGCGAACTTGAAATGTGGGACAAAGAGCATATGCAGATGCTCAATGACAATGCACCCGAACAGTTTATGATAAAACATTACATTGCAATAGCAGAACTTACAAACAAGAAATAATAAGATCACATAACAAGGATATCAAAAATGATTAAAGAGATTACAGATAAAGAACAGAAAAAGGCAATATCAAGAGAGATACTCGAGGCACTTCACGACTGGTTCGAGGTCGATGAGAGCAGAGAGCAGTTCATTGCAGAGAGTGTTGACCAGCCTTTTTTCGCTGCAATTGAAGATGATAAGCCTGTTGGCTTTTTGTGTCTGAAGCAGACAGGAAAAGAGACTGTCGAGCTTGCCGTTATGGGCGTGCTCAAGGAGTATCACAGAAACGGACTTGGCAGACAGCTGTTTGAGGCTGCAAAAGCACACGCTGCAAAGCAAGGATACCAGTTCATGCAGGTCAAGACCGTTCAGATGGGATACTATGAGTATTACGACAGGACAAACAAGTTTTATCTGAGCCTCGGGTTCAAGGAATTTGAGGTAATAGAGTGTATCTGGGGAAAGGAAAATCCTTGCCAGATATATGTGATGAGCCTTTGAGACTGATCGACCAAACTGTCAACGATCGGTACAAAACAGAGAATATATGTGTTAGATAAGACCTTGGGGTCATACAAAACTTACCTATCGGAAGCCAAAAAATAGGGGGAGAGAAAACCGATCGCTGAAATATCTGAGGATGATGCAAAGAGCATTATCCTCATTTTTTTGCAAAAATGCACAAAAAAGCCGCTCTCAGCTGAGAACGGCTTTTTGTCTGATTTTACTTTGTCAGGATAGTCTTAGCGTCCTGTTCGCTTACAAGCGTTGCTCCGCCGAGTATCCATGCAGCAGTAACACCCTTGCTGTTTGCATAAGTTTTTGCACTGCTTGTTTTTCCCTTCGCAGTGAGTAAAAGCGGGCATTTTGTCGAGTAAGACAGCAAGCCTGCGCACAGACCGTCGGGATAATTCGTACCCGTTGCAAGCGTCACAGCGGCAGGATTTGCAAAGAACTCTTTTGCGATAGCTGCCGATGTAGCATAGCGGTCACTTCCCGAAACTCTCTTGGTGGATGTGATGCTTGAAAGTCCGCTGAGGATACCGCTGCTTACAGCGCCCTCACCGCCTGCGATAACGAGGCTCTTTCCGCTGAAATACTCTGTTACAAGGCTCTTGACGTTATCAGGCAGCGTCTTGCTCTTGCCGTTGACAAGAATCCTGTTGCAGAAGCGGAAAGTGCATCAGCGAAGCTAATGCCGTCAGCGACTATCGCAGTTGACGGAAGTGCTTTTCCTGCGCTCTTGAGCAAAGCAGCAGCCTTGCTGATAACAGCCTTGTTAGTTTCGTATCTGTTAGCGCCGAAAAGTCTGACTGTTCCCTTTCTTGCAGCCTTGAGCTGACTGAATGTCTTAGCATCGACTGCGCCCTCTCCGCCGATAACATAAATGGTTGAACCTACGGCGGTGTTGTTTGCGATATACGATGCTGCCTTGTCAACGAACTTAGCGGTGTATTTCTTCGGCACGAGAAGTATCGGTGCATTGATCGCAGCAGACAGATAGCTTGCGGAAAGTGCGTCCGCATAATCGTCACCGCAGGCAACGATAACAGAACCGAATTTTGACAGATTCTTTTGTGTTTTGAACTGTTCCGCAACAGCGATAGCGGTATCATAGCGGCTGTCGCCGGCGATACGAACATTGATCTTATCAGTTACCTTTGTTTTGTAACCGCCGGGAAGCGTTCCCCAGCAGTTTTCACACTTGTATTCCTTACAGCCTGTGCTTACCGGCGTCGGCAGTACGAGCTTTACTAGGTAAACTATACTTTCATTAAAGCTGTGTCCCGTAGCCTGAATAGTCTTTGTATAGCTGTCACCGCAAATAGTGCAGGTAAACTTCTCTGTGCCGTCTGCTGTACAGGTCGCCTTTTTGGTGACCTCAGATTTGTATTCGTGGTTAGCGCACTGAATGTACTCAAATTTCACTTTGCGGTCAAAAGAATTCGGGAAATTCTTATACCAGAACTGGTTAGCTGCTTTATAAGCAGTCTCGACCGCCTTGCTGTTATTGTACAGCACTATCGAGCAGTCATAAAAGTCATAGGTGCTCTTGCTGTATTTAAAGCCATAGCAACAGTAAGAAAGATCAGTAGCGGTAGACGGCAGAAACAGCTTAGTCAGCCTGCCGCAGTTTGTAAAGCATTCCTTACCGATCGATCTTAGCTTTGTACCCTTGAACATATCCTGACCCTGCAGCTTTGTGCAGTCATAAAATGCGTATTCACCGAGCGTTTCAAGAGTTTCGGGCAGATCTATGCTGTCCAGAGATGAGCAGCCCTTGAATGCCTTTTCCGGAATCGAGCTGATCTTGGTGTTCTGCATGCCGATCACAGAACCGAGAGCCGAACAGCCCTCTAATGCTGAGGCACCTATGCTTTCAAGCGTCTTCGGGAAATTAATGCTCCTCATTACCGAACAGCCCTTGAACGCACTATCTCCTACACTTGTTAGCTGTGTGTTTCTCAGTTCGTTCACCACGTCGAGTGCCGTACAGTTTTCAAAAGCATTACTGCTGATGACACGCAGTGATTTCGGAACTGTGACCCTTGTCAGCTTGGTCTTTCCCTTGAAAGCGCTGTCTGCAATGACCTCGACAGGCAAACCGCCGAGTATATCGGGAATAGTACACGTACTCGCTGTACCTGTGTAATTTCTCACCAGAGCATATTTGCCGTTTGCAGAAGGAACATACTCAAAATCTCCCTCAACATTGACTGCGCTCGCTGTCACAGATGCCATATCGGTAAAAGCGCTCTGCGGCAGAGCTGCTGCCGAGCCGATAAGCAGACAAGCTGCCAGCGTAACTGATAAAAATCGTTTTTTCAAACAAAACACCCCTTTTCATTTTTTATCACTACAATTATACAGTATACATTTTATGTCTGTCAATATCACAGCGGTCTGCTTTAAATGATTTTGACATTCCCTACAACAAATCCGTTCACAAATTGTGCACAAAAACAGCCGACATATATCAATTGATATACATCGGCTGATGTTATTCTTATGAGAATTTATCCTTGAGCTTATCAAAGAAGCTCTTGCGCTTTGCGTAGTTTTTCTCGGTGAGAGACTGTTCATACTCACGCAGAATGTTTTTCTGATCTTTTGAAAGGTTTCTCGGAACTTCCACGATGACCCTTACATAGTGGTCGCCGTGAGATGTCGAATGGACTTTCTGGATACCCTTGCCTCTGAGGCGGAAAACTGTGCCGGGCTGTGTTCCCTCTGGAACGGTGTAAGTAACCTTGCCGTCAACTGTCGGTATGGTGATATCGTCGCCCAGAGCCGCCTGCGTGTATGTGATCGGAACTTCCGTCCACACATCGTAGCCGTCACGCTCGAATATCGGGTCGGGACGCACATTTATGCTCACGAGCAGGTCACCGTTAGGACCGCCGTTAGCACCTGCGTTGCCTGCACCTGCAAGGCGGACCATCTGTCCGTCTGCGATACCTGCAGGAATACTTACCTCGACCTCATCGACCTTTTTAACTACGCCCTGACCGTTACACTTGCGGCATGGCGTATCGACTATCTTACCCTTACCTTTACATCTTTCGCAGGTAACGACCTGTCTTACGCTGCCGAAAAGCGACTGCTGCGAGATGACTCTCTGTCCTTTTCCGTTACAATCGGGACATGTCTTTGTGCCCGAGCCTGCAGCTGCGCCGCTGCCGTGGCACTCATCGCACTGCACGGTCTTATTGACCCTGACTTTGATGGTCTTGCCCTTGCAGGCTTCCATAAAGTCGATATTCGCACTTGCACGGATATCAGCGCCCTTGCGGGGTGCATTCGGGTTTGAAGATGCTCTCGATCCGC
>CAMYUO010000085.1 GCA_947302065.1 uncultured Clostridia bacterium
TCCTTGATATTTTCAAATGCTTCCTTGAAATCCTTGCCCTTTGCAGCAAGGTCATAGCAGCCGTAGAGCATATCCGTTACCTTTGTATCGGCATTGTTTCTTTTGCCCGGCGCACTTGGAACTACAAATCTTCTGGAGCTTTCAGCGGTGATGATGGTCTTTACCTTCTTGAACTGCTCAGCACTTGCAAGTGAGCTTCCGCCGAATTTTACTACCTTTGTCATACAAAAACCTCATTTACATATTATTGATACCTTTTACACAGTACAAATAATAGTATACAAAACTTTGCTATCCTCGTCAATGTGCATTTTGACAAATATATATGAACTTTTATCTGTTTGTTTGTGAAATACGCTTGTCCACGCTGGGCGAACATATTGTAGCTCAAACGGGTGCAAGTGTCTTTCCCAGCAGTACATCAAGGTCGGCATCAAGCTCGGCAAGAGAGCCGTAACAGCCGAACAGCAGGGCTTTTGTCTGCTCGTCAGGCTCAGACAGGTCGGGTATCATTATCGGCAGACAGCCTGCATCGTGCGCCGAGCGTATGCCGTTGGGAGAATCCTCAAGTGCAAGACACTCACAGCAGGGCAGTTCAAGAGCCTTTGCGGCGGTGATGTATATGTCGGGCTTCGGCTTGCCGTTGCTTATCATGTCACCCGTTATCAGCTTGTCAAAATAGCCGATGACACCCGCCTTTTCGAGATACATCGTCGCACGTTTTATATCTGTTGCTGTTGCCACGGCAAGTTTCAAACCACGCTTTGAAAGGCTTTTGAGCAGCCCGTCAAGCCCGTACTTTTTTTCAATTCCGTTCTGCTCAATATATGCGTTCATCAGCTCTATGCGCTTTGCCCTTACAGCAAAATAATCAAAGTCCTCGCCAAGCAGGCTTTTAAGATGCGGCTCTGCGTACTTAGCCGCAAGCGAGCGTATCCCGAGAACGTGCTGCTCGGTCATCTCAAAGCCGTAAAACTTTGCTGCCTCACGCCAGAATCTTGTGAGCAGCTTTTCCGTGTCGAGCATCAGCCCGTCCATATCAAAGATAACACCTTTTATCAGAATTGACATTTTCAACGTCTCCTTGTGTGAAATCTGCATAAAAATATTATATATTTTTCTGCGCCCAAATGCAAGCGTTTAAATTGACAAGGGTTTTAAAATATGTTAAAATAATAAATGTATGAATGGGGGTGTGAACGGTGAATTATTATATCTATGGCTATACCTCAAAGGGCAGTGTCCGCAGTGAAAATGAGGACAGGATACTTGTTGACGGAAAGATAAAAAGCGAGGGCAGCCGCTATTCTAAAACAGGCGCACCGTTCATTGCCGCAGTGTGCGACGGCGTCGGCGGTGAAAGAGCAGGTGAGATAGCAGCTCAGACCTGCCTTGAAGAGCTTGCAGCCGTGCATTACCGTTCAACTGTCGATATGAGACAGGTCGTTATGGATATACACCGCAAGGTCAAGAAGAACGGTGTTATCGGTCAGGGCACGCTCAATATGCAGACAACGCTTTGTGCGCTTGCCGTTGATGAGGCAGGCGAGGCGATGTGTGTGAACGTCGGCGACAGCAGGATGTACCGCTATGTAAACGCAGCCATCAGACAGATATCCACAGACCAGTCGTACAGACAGTTCATCTATGAGCATGGCAGCGACGGCGAGGTCTCAAACCTTGACCCGAAGCTTGAAAACGCAATCGTTTCATCGGTCGGCAGTCTTTCAAACGAGCCTGAGGTAGAGCTTGTACAGCTTGTCACACGCTTTGGCAAAGAGCCGGATGATATGATACTCATAGTTTCCGACGGCATATCCGATTATGTCAGCGAGCAGCAGCTCGAGATAGGCATGGGTCTTGACCTTCCGATAGGGCAGTAGCTCGAGGCTATCGCACAGCTCGCAGTTGACAACGGAAGCGTCGATAATATCTCTATCGTCGGTATCAAGCCGTATATCACCAAGCAGGAGCTTGAGGCGATAACCACCGAACAAAAGGGCGAAACAGTCAATATCCAGAAGCTCATCGCAGAAACCGACGAGCTCGGCGATATCCTGACATTCGATATAAATGAGATACTTTCAAAGCCTTATCCTCTGCCCGAGGAGCAGACCAAGAAAGAAACAGAAAAAACAAAAGCAGAACAACTCTCACAGCCCGAGCCTGAACCGGAGCCTATACCCGAACCTGCCGCAGAGCCGGAACCGGAGTCGCTTCAGCAGACATCGCAGGAATCGGAGCCGGTCGCTGAACCGATACCCGAGCCGGAGCCGATAGCTGAGCCGGAGCCTGAGAGCATACAGCAGACAACAGAGGAGGCAGTTATGACTGACGAAAACAGCGTAACAAATGACGAGATAAGAAAAGACAGATTCGTTTCAAAAGCGGGCGACTTTACTATCATAAAGCCTGCCGACAGCGAGCAGCCTGATGAGGCTGAGCAAGAGCCGGCAGAACCGGAGCAGACACCTGCTGCCGAGAACAGAGATATTCCCGATGAGCTTGTCGAGACTAAGACTATCGCAGACGAGTTCAAGGTCGATTTTACTCGCTTCAAGGAAAACGTGGAGAACAGCGCGCCTGGTGAGCAGACAGAGCAAGGCGGCGAGAAAAAGCAGCTTGATTTCAGCCTGCATACCGTTGAGCTGATGCACCAGTCTGCATCGAGCCTTGCTAAACTTGAAAACCTGTTCGGCAAAAAGTAGAAAAATAACGCTGTGGTGTTGATACATTACAGCGTTTTTTCATATATCTGCGCATTTTGATTGACTTTGAAAAGCTATTGGAGTATAATTAAAACGGAAGTGGTTAGGAGGAGTTTTTTATGAAAAAAACCAAAATAGTATGTACGATAGGACCGTCTACCGATGACGATAATGTCCTGCGTGAAATGATGAAAAGCGGAATGGACGTTGCAAGGTTCAACTTTTCCCATTCCGAGCACGAGGTGCATCAGAAACGCTTTGAGCAGGTGTGCCGTCTGCGTGACGAGCTGGGTCTTAACATCGCAACTCTGCTCGACACCAAAGGACCCGAGGTGCGCCTTAAGTCATTCAAGCAGGGAAGTGTCATTATAAAAGACGGCGAGCAGTTCACGCTCACAACAAGAGATGTCGAGGGCGATGAGACTGTCTGCTCTATTACCTTTGCAAATCTGCCAAAGGACGTTTCTGTCGGCACAGCTATACTTATAGATGACGGCGCTATCGAGCTTTGCGCTGAAAGCGTCAACAGCACGGACATCGTCTGCAAGGTGATAAGAGGCGGAAAGATATCAGACCATAAGGGCATAAATGTTCCCGATGTCAACCTGTCTATGCCTTATATCTCCGATGCCGATATGAAAGACCTTGAGTTCGGTGCAAAAATGGGATTTGACTACATTGCCGCATCGTTTGTAAGAACAGGCGCTGATGTTATCTATCTGCGTAAGTTCACCCAGTCACTCGGCTGGTTCAACCCGAGAATAATCGCAAAGATAGAAAACGCACAGGGCGTTGAGAATATCGACGAGATACTTGAGGCTGCCGACGGAATAATGGTAGCCCGTGGTGATATGGGCGTTGAGATTCCGTTCGAGAAGATACCTGCTATCCAGAAAGAGCTTATCAAAAAAGCTTACAATGCAGGCAAGAACGTTATCACAGCAACTCAGATGCTCGAATCTATGGTGTCAAATGCACGCCCGACAAGAGCCGAGATAACCGACGTTGCAAACGCTATCTATGACGGCAGCTCTGCAATAATGCTCTCGGGCGAGACCGCCGCAGGCAAGTATCCTGTTGAGGCTGTCAAGACGATGAGCCGTATCGCTGAAACGACAGAGGGCGCAATCGACTACATCGGCAGATTTAAAAAGCACGCCGATGACCTCGACCCGACTATCACAGACGCTATCGCACATGCAAGCGTTACCACAGCGCACGACCTCAAAGCTGCGGCTATTCTCACCGTAACAAAGAGTGGCGGCACAGCAAGAACGCTATCAAAGTTCAGACCGAACTGCCCGATAATTGCGCTGACCACAGACGAGACCACCTGTCACCAGCTCAATCTCAGCTGGGGCGTTGAATCGGGACTGATGCTTGAAAAGACCAACACCGACGAACTTATCGAGCACGCTATCGCAGTATCTCTTGAAAAGGGCTATCTGCAAAAGGGCGACCTCGTAGTTGTAACAGCAGGCGTTCCGCTCGGCATCAGCGGCACGACCAATCTGCTGAAAGTTGAAAGAGCATAATAAAGCACAAACCTCCCGCAGAATTATCTGCGAGAGGTTTTTTTGTGCCGGGTATCATGTTGCGGGTTCGGAACGCTTACTTGTTGTCATTATCAATCCTCTGACCTTCTGCACGTTTTCTTTTCCGATGTTGTACATAAACTCGTGATTGAGTATAGAAATGCGCAGATATCCGTCATCGCTTATCTCAAGAGTAGATTGGGTTGTTCTTGTATTAGTACCATACTCATCATAGAACGGCTGGTAAACATAAATCATGCTTATTGACGGCTTGAAGTTTACTGTGCTCGGGTCTACCTGCTTGACTTCGGGTGTAACGGTGGTCGTGATGCCGAACATCGTGGCGATCACTTTTTCGGTGTCGAATTCCGAGTACCTTGTTTTGCTTCCGTCGACATTCGTGCATACCGCAGCATTAATTGTCATCTGTTTTGTGAAGTTCAGGCTTCTTGCGATCTGTTCACACGAAAAACTGTTCAGGTCTTTAGCGTAAATGTAATACTTGACCGTCAATACGCCTTCTTTACTTTCACCTGTTTCATCCGGATCTACCGAAGGAGCAAGTGGTCTGAAATCATCTTCAAACAGGAATACTACAACATCAGCTGTATCCAGTCCTTTGATATAGAAGAAATAGCAGTTTGTCGTGTACTCTGCACCAGTTATCGGGTCTTTGCCTTTTGCGGTCTCATATGCGTTGCCGACTGCGCCCGTTTTGTCTACTGACAGTGTCATTCCTGTGTAATGGTATTCACCAATTACAGGATATCGTTCTCCGCCGTTCTTATCCTCCCAGCGCTTTTCAGTCGGTTCTTGCTTCGGCTTGGTCGTGGTCGGCGCAGCAGAGCTGCTGTCAGTCTTTGAAGTCGTGGTATGCTGTGCTGTGCTTGAATCCTTGCCTGCGCCGCTTTGTGGTTTGTTATCAGTCTTGCTGCTGTCAGAAGAATTTCTGAATATCAGCTCGTAGCCTTTATAATTTGATGTTATGTGGTCTGTCAGCTTCTGAGCAGTTTCTTTGCCGATGAAGAATACCCTTGCGGTCGAAAGCAGATTAGTCATGAGGTAGCCGTCGTCGGTAACAGACAGCGACTTGTTCCTTACGCCGAGAGTATCAAGGTTGGTTGCAAGGTCAAGGCGTTTTTTATAGCTCTGTTTTGACAGGAACGAATCGGGGTCGGGAACTGACTTTGCACCCTTTGCGTTTTCAAGCAGGATATCGAGGATCTTTGTTTTGTCAAGACCCTCAAAGCCTATCGTTTTGCCGTCGCCGGGGTAGTAATAAGCCTGGCTGAATGTTACTGTTGCGCTGAAATCGAGTGCATTCACGAGCGTTTCAAACGAATCGGGGTCTGCACTTGAATTTACATAGACGTAGAAATTGTCAAAGTTATCGGTCATAGATGCGTCTTTGATGAATTTCAGGGCGATGGCGTATCTGCTGTCGATGTTCTTTATCGAATACACCTCTGCGCTGAGGTGATCGGGGGAGCGGTCTGAAGGTTTTTTCACAAGGCCTTCAAAGGCTGCTGCGTTTACCGAAACAACGCCGCTGATGAGCTTGCCGACGATCCTGCTTTCCTCTATCGGTGCATTGGCTGTCGTATACAGACCGCTTGCTGCGTTTGCGGAAAGCTGAACGATCGGGTATTTCTCGGTGAGGCTCATCTCGTCCCATGTTTTTTGCTTGTCATCAGCAGCACTGGAATCAGGGTCAACGTATCTTTTCTCATACTCGCTGCTTGTCGATGTCGAATCGGTGTCGATATATTTGCTGCCCGACTTTGAACCGACGATAACGGCGAATATGCCTATGCAAAGCACAAGAGCTATGCTCGATGCCATTGCGATGTATTTCCATGGTGCCTTTCTGGTAACGGTTATTGTGTTTGCGGGCATTGCTTCAAGTATGAGATCATCGTCAATCTCGCTCAATGCCCGAGCAGTTTTCATGCCTCTCATATCTCGAATCCCTCCTTTTGCAAGTGTTCACAGAGCTTATCTCTTGTTCTCTTCAATGTCATTTTGACATTGCTCTGGGACATATCGAACTGCGCTGCGATCTCCTTGACGGAGCGGAAATAATAGTATCTCTGCAAAAAGATGATCCTTGTCTGTTTTTCCAGCCCTTTGAGGAAACCGTTCATCGCATCACGCAGAGCCATTTTGTCTGCGAGATCCTCGCCGTTTGCGGATATGAATTCGCATATCTCGTCAAATACGGCTTCCGACTGACCGCCGCCGCGCTTTTTAGCTCTGTTTTTTTCAAGGCGGTCAAGTGAAAGATTACGCACTATCTTTGAAAGATAGGCTTTAAGAGAGCGGGGGCGCTGCGGCGGTATGGTTTCCCACAGCTTTAAGTAAGCGTCATTAACACATTCCTCTGCGTCCTGCCGAGAAAGGATATTGCCGCTTATCATCGCACAATAGCTGCCGTAACTCTCTTTGGTTTCATTAATCGCTTGTTCGCTTCTTATCCAGTACAACTCTACGATCCTTTCGTCATCCATATCGCTCACCTCGCTCCCTTGTCTATATAGACGGAAAGTATTCCTCATTGGTCACATAAAAAATAAAAACCGCCTGAAAATTATTCAGACGGTCGGTTTTATCAGATGTAGAATTTCTTGCCCTCGAACTCAACTCTGCGCTTGAGGTCGGTCATCAGGTCGTCAAACTGCTGTGGGTTGAGCGACTGTGCGCCGTCACACCACGCCTTTGAAGGATCGTTGTGGACCTCTACCATAAGTCCGTCAGCACCTGCTGCAACAGCAGTCTTGGCAAGCTGCGGCACCATCCATGAGATACCTGTTGCATGGCTCGGGTCAATGATCACCGGCAGATGAGTCTTGTGCTTGAGCATCGGAACAGCGGCAATGTCAAGAGTGTTTCTTGTTGCTGTTTCAAAAGTTCTGATGCCTCTTTCACAAAGGATCACGTTCTCGTTTCCGCCTGCCATGATGTACTCGGCACTCATCAGCCATTCCTCGATGGTGTTTGCAAGACCTCTTTTGAGCAGGATAGGCTTTCTGCACTTACCCAGCTCTTTGAGCAGGTCAAAGTTCTGCATGTTTCTTGCGCCGACCTGGATAACGTCAACATCCTCGAACATATCAAGATGTACAAGGTTCATTATCTCGGTCACGATCGGCAGACCTGTTGCCTTCTTTGCTTCGAGCAGCAGCTTCAGACCTTCTCCGGCAAGACCCTGGAAAGAGTATGGCG
>CAMYUO010000086.1 GCA_947302065.1 uncultured Clostridia bacterium
AGCTGTTCACCTCAAAGTATTTCCTGCCGCAGTACAAGCAGGTAATAGAATACAAGAACAAATACAAGACCCGAAGCAACATGTTCGTTCTGTATCTTGTGATGGTGTTCCTCGTGCTGTCGGCGGCGATAGTTGCACATTCGTTTGACAGGATGTCGCTGATAAACGTAAGCGACCTTTCGGATTCGGAAAAGAATATGTCAGATGCGGTCAGCATTGCGGCGCAGCAGCTGCTTGCACTGAGCGGAGCGACATATATCATGGCGCTGATGCTGTCGTTTATCTATGACAAGGCGAACATCTCGGACAACAAGCTCAAGGAAAAGGAACAGCAGGAGATATTCCAGCAAGAGATGCAAAAGACGCTCGACGTTCTCGAGGCGCTGACAAAGGATTACGAGGTCGTGATGAACACAGACACCGACACGGGCGTTGTGAACGTTTACAGGTGCAGTGAGGATATGAAGCGGTTCGTTGATGAGGAGTCGCTGGATATGCCATATCACGAGGCGGGCGAGAGATTTTTCAGGATGATAGCGTCGGAGGAAGATGCGCCGAGGCTCATCGAGCTGACGACAAAGGAAAAGATAGCAGAGTATCTGAAAAACGACCAGATATTCGTTCAGGTGTTCAAAAACAGGGAAGGCGTTTACGGTGAGACGAAGATAGTGCCGATAAGCGACCACGAGTTTGTCTGCGGATATACAAACGTTGACAAGGTGATAAGAGAAAGGATAAAGCAGCAGGAAGAGCTTGAAGAGGCAAAAGATGCTGCCGAGGCTGCAAACAAGGCAAAGTCGGCATTTTTGCTGAACATGAGCCACGATATAAGAACGCCTATGAACGCTATCATCGGATACACCGAGATACTTGCGAAATACAGGCAGGACGAAAAGGAATTTGAGCGCTGTGCAGGCAACATCAAGGCGTCGGGACAGTATCTGCTCGACCTGCTCAACAAGGTGCTCGAAATGGCAAGGATAGAAAGCGGTGCGCAGACTGTTGACATCAAGCCGCACGATGCAAGAACGTTCCTGAGCAGAACGTACATCGTGTTCAAGGAAGAGGCTGAAAAGAAGAACATCACGCTGACATATGACAGAGATATCGAGCACAACTTCCTTTATGCTGACAAGGTCAAGATACAGGAGATACACCTCAACATAATCTCTAACGCCGTAAAATACACCCGTCCCGGCGGAACGGTCAGGGTATTCTCGAAGGAAGTTCCTGACGAGCGTGAGGGCTGGTGTAAGGTGGTAACGACGACGACTGACACGGGCGTAGGAATGTCAGAGGAGTACATAGAGCATATCTTCGATGATTTCTCCCGTGAAAACAACAGCACGATGTCAGGCGTTTCGGGCACAGGTCTTGGAATGGGCATCGTCAAAAAGCTGGTCGATATGCTCGGCGGCACGATCGAGATAAAGAGCGAAAAAGGCAAGGGCACGACGGTCACGGTGGTAATGCCGCATAAGATCGCCGACGAATCGCAGGTCGAAAAGGAAGAGGATATAAGGAGCATAGACGACTCGCTGCTCAAGGGCAGGAGAGTGCTGCTCGCAGAGGACAACGATCTTAACGCAGATATTGCACAAGAGCTGCTCGGTGATGTCGGATTGCAGGTCGACAGGGCAGCAGACGGTATCATCTGCATCTCCAAGCTTGAAACTGCGCCCGCAGGGTATTACGATCTTATACTTATGGACGTGCAGATGCCGAACATGGACGGCTATCAGGCGACAAGGATAATCAGGAACCTGTCTGACAAGCAAAAGGCGAATATCCCTATCATTGCGATGACGGCGAACGCCTTTGAAAAGGACAGGGCAGATGCGCTTGCGGCAGGCATGAACGAGCACATCAGCAAGCCGATAAGCGTCGGCAAGCTGGTGACGGTGATATCACAGTACATAGACAAATAAAAAAAGTCCGCATTGTCTGCGGACTTTTTTATGTTTACTGATTATTGTAGTTGTTATAGCTTTGTACCTGCTGAGCCTGCTGATACTGCTGCTGGTACTGCTGACCGTATTGCTGCTGATAGCCGCCCTGATACTGACCCTGCTGGTACTGGTTCTGCTGATAGCCGTTCTGATACGGCTGCTGATAGTTCTGATCCTGATACTGCATATTCGGCTGTGAGTATCCGTTCGGCGTATAGTAGCCCTGCGGCTGCTGGTACTGATTCTGCTGATAGCCCTGATACTGCTGCTGGTAGCCGTTTTGCGCATAAGGCTGATACTGCGGCTGAGCAGTCTGATTGTAGTAGTTATACGGATAATACGGCATCTGATAGAAAGGCGTTCCGCCGATGCCCGGCAGCGAGGTGTCGCCCTTTGAGGCTTTGTGGATAAGCACGAATGCAAAGACGGTGATAAAGACCTCGAAAATCAGGAATATAGCCATCATGCCCTCTACGCCTGCGTATTGATTCAAGAACAGACAGAAATCGTAGAAACCGTGAGTGAGTATCGGAAGGATGAGTGCAAGTGCGATGTTTTTGTTCTTGCCGGGGTTGTCGCCGCTGCACTGGCAGTATTTTGCCTTGCCGTAGAAACGGCCCATGATCACGGCGTCTATCGCATGACCCGGAACAGACAGCAGGGCACGCATGAGTGCGACCTTGAAAGCCTGGTCGGTGGTCATCTGATTATTCATCACATACATGATGTTTTCAACAGTTGCAAAGCCGAGCGATGTGACCACCGCATAGACGATAGCGTCGAACGTATAGTTGAAATTCTTGCTTTTCCATGTGCGAAGCCGCAGAACGAGGAACTTGCAGCCTTCCTCGGCGGGTGCGATGATAAGAAAGCACATTATAAAGCTGTAAGCTGCGCTTGTTGTCGGTATGGAGTTTTCTATCCCCTTTGCAATGGCAGCCTCAGCCAATCCCGCAGGGATTATCGTTGCACAGCCCAGAAAGAACAGACCCACGAGCATTCCGATCGGCTCTTTTTCGATCTTGTCTTTATGGAATATGTATGCGATAATGACAACGGCAGGGATTATCGCAAGAATGACGAGTATCGGGTTTTCCATTAACATTCCCCCAGTTATTTTTCTTAGAAAAGATTATAGCACAAATCTGTTCGTTTTTCAAGTATCTTTGACAGCTTATGAAAAATGCCGCCCAGATCTGAGCGGCACTTTGCATTTTTATTTCTTGCTCACTGCATCTGCAAGGGTATTGTTGATGTTTACAACGAGATCCTTGATGTCGGTGATGTGCTGGTTGATAAGCTCGGTATTCTTGTTGGTGCTCTCAACGTTGTCGTTAAGGTCGTGGAAAGCGGTAGCTGTCTTTTCGAGGATACCAACGAGCGTTTTGAGTCCTGCGGCATCGAGTGTCGAATTAGCGCTGCAGAATGTGATAACGTTCGTCAGCAGATCGTGAACGACCTTTGCTCTCTGCTCGGTCGCATTGGTGGACTCGCTGATCTCGCCCATTGAACCTACGATGCTGTTAACGTCCTGATCGAGCTGGTCGGACAGGTCACGGCACTTATTGGTAAGCTCTTCGAGCTTTTCGTGCTGGGTATACAGAGCGGAGTGACGTGCCAGCAGCACGGACTTGCTGTGTACAACGCAGTTGTCTGAGGTGTTGAGACCTCTGAATATAGCGATAGCCATATCCTTGCAGGAACGGTAGCCGCAGGCATGACAGTCATAGTGTCTTTCTTCTGTGGTATGCTTGCCCATAGATTCAAAGATAGGCTCAAGCTGCTTGTCTGTCGGAACAGGAGTAGGGATAGCAGGCAGGTAGCCTCTTGTGAAATCTGTCGGGTTGAGTTCTTCGTCAAAGCGCTTGAACAGCTTATCCTCTGCGCCTCTGAAGAATCCGCCGGAGGTCTTTCTTCTGGTCTTTGCTTCCTTTTCGACCTCACGCATAGTTTCCATTACGTCGAAAACGGTCTTCTTTGAGCCTGTACCTGCGCCCACGTTACAGCCGAACTCACAGGACAGAACGTCGAATACTGTCGGGTGCTTGCTCTCGGGCAGGGTAGCGTAAAGATCAAGCTCAGGGTAAACCTTATGTACGCCCTCGGAAGTGGTGATGTGGATATCCGGATCGTGCAGCCAGATGTTGTCACGCAGTCCGCCCGGACGTGGGTAGATAGCGCCGACCTGACCCTGCTCGCCGTCGAAATCATACTTGAACTCGCCCGGATGATCGGGTGGTATGATAACGTGGTTCTTCTCAAAGAACTCGTCGAGCTTGTTGAACGTTACGTTGTATTCAACAAGACCTGTTTCCATAAACTCGTTTTTCTTTGCGATACAAGGCGAGAGAACGATTATCTTGTTCATTCTCTGCAGATATTTCTTGATATAAACAACGCCGCACATGATAGGGCTGTGTATAGGCGAGAGGTTTTTCAGCAGCTTTGGCTGATATGTCTCGATGTATTTAACGATAGCTGCGCAAGGCTGAGTTACAACGTTGCCGACGGTCTTTTTCTGTATTGCACGCAGATGCGCCCATGTACAGATATCAGCGCCGAACGATACGTCATAGATGAGCTGACCCTGTTTTCTGAACCAGTTGAGTATGCCTTTCCACTTATCGGGGAAAGTAGACTTGATAGCAGGCGTAGCCAGAACTATCATCTTTTCCTTGTGGATAGCTGCCAGAGCCTCTTCGGTGTCGTCGATATAATCTCTTGCACCGTGAGCACAGTTGCGCACACACTCGCCGCAGGCGATACAGCGGTCAGGATTTACAGTTGTTATAAATCTTCCGTCCTCGAGCATCTTTGTGATGTTTGCTTCGGGAGCAGGACAGGTTCTTACGCAGGAATTACATCCCACACACTTTTCAGGTTTAACAATAATGAGTTCTTTCATTATTCGCTTTCCTCCCATAATAATTGACATTGCAGCGTGAAAAAAGTGGAAACTGTAAGTCCCTACAAACAGTTCCCATCACCCTACTAATACTATAACACAATGTTTACATTTTGTCAATAGAAGTCAGGTCATTAAATTTCGGGCGTTTAAAGCGCTGAAATGCACGCATTTACGGGGATTTTTCGATATTTTGCAGCTGATGCGGCAGCGGCGCGGCATGAAAAATATCATAAAAATAATAAAAAACACCGATAAGTTATTGTGTAAAGTGCGATTGATTGTTAGGCACTGTAAACAAAATGCGGCTGGAATAGGAAAACCGCACAAAAATCAAGCTGAGATTTGGTCAAAATAATAGTGACAAAAGCTTGAAACTGTGGTATAATTTATTATATATAGTTTTTTAATGATTTAAAGGGGAGGAAAAACTATGAATGGAAAACTTATCAAGCGTGTGACAGCAGCGGCTCTTGCACTTGCAATGGTCGGCACGGCTCTGCCGCAGGGAAGCGGCTTTGCGGGTCTGTTCGGCGGAACGGTAATAACTGCATCGGCTGACTCGGCAACCAGCGGTCAATGCGGAGCAAATGCTGAGTGGAACTTTGACGCCGACACAAAAACGCTGACTATCAGCGGAACGGGTGATATGTACAATTTTGGTTATAGTTCAAGTTCAAGACCGCCTTGGGTGTCTCTGCAATCCGATATTGAGAACATTGTGATCGAAGACGGTATCACGAGCATCGGTGATAATGCATTCCACGGGAACATGATGGATCAGAATTCTTTCAAGCATGTCACTATCGGCAAGGATGTTACGAAGATAGGTGAAAATGCGTTCTATCATAACATCAATCTTGAAACGGTCAATCTGCCTGACGGGCTGGTGTCGATAGGAACATATGCGTTCTATACCTGTGAAAATCTCACAAGTGACATCATTATTCCCGACAGCGTGACAGAGATAAAAGATTATGCTTTTCAGTGCTGTAGAAAAATCAAGTCATTGAAGATAGGAAAAGGTCTGGAAATTCTTCCGGAGTGTGTTTTTAATTGCTGCTCCAGCATTGGCAGAGTTGTAGTGCCGTCAAATGTAAAGACTATTATGTATGCGGCATTTGCAGGATGTGACAGTCTGAAGAGCGTATGCTTTGAAGACGGCGGTGTCGAGACTGTGGCAGATTCTGCATTTGCGAACTGCCAAAAAGTGACGAGCGTTTATCTTGGTGACAGCCTCAAGACGATAGGCAGTTCGTTTTTCACGGACAGTGATGAACTGACTGCTCTTGTTATCCCGTCAAGCGTTACTTCACTGTCAAGCTGGACATTTTCGTTCATGAAAGAGAACACAACTATCGCTTTTGACGGCACGAAAGAGCAGTGGGATGCTATCAGCGGTTCATCGTCTGTTCCTGCAAAAGTCAAGGTCACTTATACCGCAGATTCCGGAGTCAGACTTTACGGTCACTCGCTGAGCCTGCTCGATGACGGCAACATCGGCGTTAATTTCTATATGATGCTGCCTGAATCAATAAGGAAAAGTGATACGGCGATAGTTCGTTTCACTATCCCGACATCAGCATCACAGACCGGTTATGTTGTCAATGATGTTCCTGCTGGTAAACCAAGGCGTGCTCTCGTTGCGGAAGATGGAACACATTACAGCGTTTTTGCTTGTAATGTTGCAGCAAGAGAAATGACATCCAAGATAACCGCACAGGTCATCGACGAGACTAATGACATTTACGGTCCTGTTTACACTTACAGCGTTAAGGAATATGCTGACTACATCATCGATCATCAGGACGACGGCGAGATATATGCAAAAGCTGTTGATCTTGTAAAGGCAATGCTCAACTACGGTGCATATTCGCAGATCTATTTTGACAAGAACACTTCCGATCTTGCAAATGCAGATCTGACCGAAGCGGAAAAGGACGTCAGCGGTGTTAAGGCGGAGGATATAGACAAGCCGTTTATAGGTGATGTGATATGCATCATTCCTTACGTTAATACGAGCCTTGATAAGGTGACACTGTCGCTCAAATCGAAGATCGAGCTGGTATTGTATTTTACGAATCCCGAATATGATATATCGTTTGTATGTGAAAACGGTAATGAGGTAGTAAAGCAGACCTCGGGCAATTATCAGATAGCCCGTATAACAGGCATAGCTCCGCATAAGCTCGGAGATGACTATAAGCTGTATATGTACATCGGTGAAGATAAGAAAGAAGAGATCGCACAGGTCACATACTGTCCGCTGACCTACTGCTATTATGTAGTCAAGGAGAACCGTGGCAGCAAGGAACTGCAGGATGTCTGCAAGGCACTGTTCCTGTTCTATCAAGCAGCAGATAACTACGATTTTTTATAGGAGAGTAATTATGGATAAGAAACATTACGAAGAAGTTGAGATCGAGATTATAAAATTCTCAACAAGGGACGTTATAACTTCAAGCAGTGAGGATCTTGAAGTGCAGACTCCTGGCGGCACTCCTGGCGGAAACGGAAACTAAAACTTACAAACCAAATACAAAAGCGGATCAGGCGAGAGTGCCCGATCCGCATTTTTTTGCCTATGTCATGGCGCTGTCCAAGA
>CAMYUO010000087.1 GCA_947302065.1 uncultured Clostridia bacterium
AACATGAAAAAGCTCCGCAGATGTTGTATCTACGGAGGTTCCTTTATAAGCCGAGCTATACGAGCAGGTCCTGATGAAGAGCCTCGACACCACGGTCCTTGAGAGTGAGCTATCCGAGCTGGAAGCGGAAATAAACATCGCAGCGGAGTTCATCGAGAACTGCATCAATGAAAACACGCTTGTCGCTCTCGACCAGACGGAATACCAGAAACGCTACGACGCGCTGGTCGCTCGGTTCGACAAGGCCAAGGGCAGACAGACTGAAGTTACCGACCTGTTTGCCGAGCGGAAAGCCCGCAAGCACCAGATCGAAGCTACCTGAACGAGTTGCGAGGCCTGGAGCTGCTGACAGAGTTACGGGATACCGACTGGCTGGCGATGGTCGATTACATCACCGTACACAGTAAGAAGGACATCCGCGTGACCTTCAAGGACGGCACCGATATCAACGCATAATCCCATAAAAGCAGCAACGCCTCTGAACCACAATCGGCTCGGAGACGTTTTTGTTGCTGTCAGTATTTAGTTTCCTGCACAGTGATGATCTGCACAATGGTCGTGACCACAATCGCCGTCGTGATGATGACCGTGATGGTCGCAACGAGCGTCCGGATCATATTCAAGCGACCCTTCTGCCAGTGCTTTGGCAGCAGCATCTGCCTGTCCCTGAACCCCGGCGTAGAGTTTTATTCCGGCGTCTGCGAGCGCCATTTGTGCGCCCATTCCGATACCACCGCAGATCAGCGCATCAACCTTAGCAGCCTGAAGGAATCCGGCAAGGGCTCCATGACCGCTACCATTAGTGTCTACCACCTGTTCATTTGTTATTTTGCCATCTTCAACATCATATAGCTTGAACTGCTCTGAATGTCCGAAATGCTGGAAAATTTCTCCGTTTTCATAGGTAACTGCGATTCTCATAGTATTGCTCCTTTTTTCAAGTATTATTTGATCGATTATAACCGGCTCATATTCACAGCAGCCGCCTGTAATCAACAGCCGCTTTCCACGAACAAGGGCATCAGCAATCTTTTTCCTTGCACTATCATAAATCGCTGTAACCGTTGTTCGAGCGATGTTCATCCGAGTGGCACATGCTTCCTGTGTGAGACCTTCATCGTCCAAAAGACGCAGAGTTTCAAACTCATCAACTGTTATTTTAACGCTTTCTTCGGCAACGATATCATCAGGAGAGAAGCTACGATAAACCGGCAGTTGTTCGATTTTACGACATCTGATTGGTCTGGGCATAAGGACTCCTTTCTGACATATGTCATTTATTATTATATCCATGTTTCCGACATATGTCAATAACAAGAGATGAATATACTGTAAATAATTAAAGACGCCTCTGAACCAAAAATCAGTTCGGAGGCGTTTTTCGTTATTTCATTTGTTTCTCAAAGCGGAACATGCCGTCGAAATCTTCACCTTCATAATTGTTCTCTTCGCCGGTCTTTGGATCATGCAGATTGGGATGATGGCTATTGAAAAACTCGACAATACTATAGCACATTATAACAAACAAAACAACATAATTTTAAACAAATATATTAAAATTAGTTTAAGCAATGAATTTTAAATAGTTTCTCCGCGAAAAAAATGTGTCTTTCCACAAAAAAACAGGCTGCCGCTTTGTGAGCAACAGCCTTGTCTTTGTATTTGTTGTTGGGAATTCAATCTGCGGACATTCAGCTTGCCGGTTCAATATAAAGGTCACCGTATGCAATACTGCTCTCGCAGTGACCGCCGACTATCGCAGCGCCCGGCTTAATGTAATTATCAGGATTGCTCTGGCGTCTGCAGAACAGATATGCTCTTGAATCGGTCAGGAACTTGGTGTTGCTCTTGAATGAGAACAGTCCTTCGTTGAGGTTATATCTGTTATTGTCAGATGTAAGAACATTTTCCCACGTTTCATTCTGATCGGGAACTCTGTCCCTCTCGCTGATACCCAGCTTATTGATCATAGGTATTGAAGTCTCATCTTCAGATGCGAAATAATAGATGTAAGTTCCGTCCGCCTTATTGATCGCCTCTGGTACGTCGCTGCCGTTGCGGGCAGCAACATATTCCCTGCCTCCGATAATTGTTGTCGGCGGTGCAGTCTCCTTGCCATACTTGACGAAGATGATATCTCTTACACCCTTCGGAGTCTTGTGTTTTATCGACTTGCTCGTTGAGTATCCGATAAATGTGTACTTTCCGTCAACATCTGACTTAGCGTTATGCCGAACGTCATAAAGTATCGCCTTTTTTGCGCCTGCTGCAAGCAGATCCGAGCATGCATCGAACACGCTGTCGCCTGTTCCGATATAGACGGCATCAATATATTCGCTGACATCGTTGTAGTATCCGTAGATATAATTGCTTGAATAACCACAGCCGAGAGCCGGAGCAGAATCGCTTGTTGAAATACCAGATTTCTCTGCATACAGTGCAGTCGCAGCGTTATTCGTATATGGCACGATACCAAAGTCAACAGCAGTCAGCGGTGCACCTGCGCCTGAATTGTATGACTGATAGAGATAGTAGTCACCAAGGAACTTGTCTGAGATCTTTCCGCCGCAAAGCGAATATTCATTTCCGCCGACATATACCTTCGTATCGGGTGCCTTGCCCGCAGTTGCCTTCATACGCAGCAGACCTGTTACCGCCTCTGACGCATTGTCAGTCCTGCTGACACCAAGGTATGCATAGCTGTGCTGATTTTTGTATGTATTTTCATTGAACTGCCAATCGAGCTTCATACATCTTTTCAGCTCATCTTCTGTATCATTGACCTTAACTTCCGTATAGCGATTGACTCTTGTCGTGTAGTGTTTATAACCGGTTTTCACGACCTGATCGTAAATGTTTTTCTGCAGTTCTTTTTCAGACATCATCGTGTCTGTAAAGCTCTCTATACAAGCTCTGTTAGCTGCATTTATCGAGCACAGATTATATGGCAGTATCTCATCGGTACAGCTGTCGAGCAGGATCTGCACGCATCTGTCAGGAGCGATTTTTGAGTAAGCATCTACCGTGCTGGACGAAGCGTCCTTTCCGGCAATTTCCTTTGCATCGAATGAACCTACCACTACCGATGATATGTACTGTTTTTCCTTCGGTTTGCGTCTGAGGTAGATATACTGCTGAGTGAATTTGCCATCAGGATCTGCACCTCTGAAACCAATGTCGTGATCGCCGGTCGCATTAGGTGTTCTGAAGTCCTGTATCGAGAAGAATTCCTCAGTGTTGTCCGCCGTGCTGCCCGCAAGTGTCTCGACCTTGCCGTCGTTCTTATCCAGCGGCTTGTTTGTAAATGCAATATCAGCCGGTGTGAGCGGGTTCTTGTTGTCGATAGCGCCCTGCAGATAAATATTCTTGCAGCGCAGATAAGTGTACTCTCTCGTCACCTGATCCTTATAGTTCTGATATACCTTTGAATACGGAGCATCTTTCCAGTAGTTCTGCTTTTCAAAGTCCTCAGGGAGCATTTTCAGTCCGCTGTTGTCGTTATCAAAGTTCTTAGGATACATTCCTACCATAAAATTCAGATAATCATGTGTTGCTGTATAACCCAAATACGAGTGGATATAGAAGTTTTCTTCTCTTGCTGCAGTTGCAAGCATTACGCCTGCTGCCGCATAGCCGCCCGACTGCATACCGCCCAGATAGCATGGGATACCGGATGCATCAGGACTTGAGGTGTATGATCTTATATCATACAGTGCCCTCTTAGGATTGTAAGTCTTAGTAATGAGCATATACGTGCGAGGTTCACCAAGGGCACCATTACCGTTGAGTATGTCTTCATATCCTCGCTCATACTTGATGCCCGAAAGCAGACTGATATTTTTAACATCTGCTCCTATCGTTTTGGCATAATCGTAAACATAGTCGGTATATGTTTTCATATCCCAGGTAGAAGACTTATCAACTTTGCTCGCCGATGTTACGTGCGGTACACATTCAAATATCTCCATACCGGAGACATATTCCTGTGCAGTTCCGCCCTGCTTTTCGATGCTTTGCTTTGAATATGTCTTTGACGGCTTGAAAAATACATATACAGGCTTGCCCACCTTTTCCTTGATATAATCTAAGTCATGGGCAAAGACATCAGCGCCTCTTGACCATTTGCCGGGAGCTGAGATCTCAAAATCGGGCGGCTGATTGAAGTTATAAGGCAATCCGCCGAACGATGTGATAGGCTCATAGCCTTCCTTGGCGTCCTTAACATCGTTTACTATCTGGAAATCAGTGGTGAGCGCATCACCCATCTGCGTAAAGCAGCTGTAATAGAGAGAGTCACCGCGCTTGTTGCTGCCTGAATTTGCATAGCTGCCTATGCCGTAGAAGATCTTTGCATCAGAAGCAGATGTCTTAAGTCCCATACGTATATCAGTTACTGCATCTTTCTCAACCAGCTGGGTCGTGTATCCCAGATATGTATAGTTCTTTTCTCTTCCGGGCGAAAGGTTTTTATCTATCACGTTGCATCCTGCACGTTTCAGAGTCGTCTTTGCCTCTGTTTCAGACTCTGCACAGCACAGAGTGATACTATTGATATACTCCTGTTCGCTCGTTGTGTTCTGTGTAGGATTGTTTATTTTCGCCAGAGTATCCTCTGTGGTGTAATATACATAAATGCTGTCAGCATTATCCTCATTAACATACGAATTCATGTTTGCGGGAACTGCCTCACCAAATGTCGTCAGAGCCTTTGTGCCTGCGGGAACAGTGCTGTTATTGTACTGCACCTTAAAGCACTCGCCGTTGCTGTCAAGCATAAGAGGGCTTCCTGCCGCAGGATCATGGGTATAGTAAAGTGCGTTCCAGCGGGGACGCTCATCAGGCTTGTAGCTGTAAGGGATATAAATACCAAACACAACAAGGGTATAGACATTCAGATAACTGAAAGGATCAGTTGTCCATTCAAATCTGCCGGCAGGTTTGCCCATACCTGCACTGACATCACCCGGCTGCCCGTTGCTGCCCTTGACAACACTGTAAAGACAGGATTGATTATTATTAGTATCAACAACGAAAGCCGGAACTTCTACATAATCCACAGCATCCTTTTCGAGATAATCGATCAGTTTATCGGCCACTGTAATGATGACAAGCAGTGCTACCGTCACAATGCCCAGCACCATAGCCGAGGTCAGCAGGATAAGTCCTGTATAACCCAGCACCGAAGCTAACGCACCGCCGCTTGCTGCATACGCAAGACACGCCGCAGGAGTAAAGCTGCCGACGATAGTATGTGTTGAGATCATAACTCCGATCGAGATTATGGCATTAACTCCGCCGAGTATCTCAGATGCAAAAGTGAGCTTGCTATAGATCGATGAGAGCCAGGTCTGCACGCCGTAAGGCTTTTTGACGTCATCATTGATCCTGCCTGTAGCCTGTTCGATGATAAATTTATTGGTTTCGGCGATATTGCTCTTAAAAATGCTCTTGTCAATGCCTTCCCATACAGATATGCTGTTAGCATTGCTGCCTTTGTTCTCATGGATCGTTTCTAATATAGAATCAGCATATTTATCAAACTCTTTGAGCAGATTGTCATTGTTGTAAAGATAAGAAACGAGCATCTCAACGCCATTATACTGTACCATCTGTACCTGACCGTGAGTCATGGCAGCTGCAAGAGGATAAAGACAATACTTATCCTCTGCCGTGGCGTAATCCCTGCTTCCCAGATCGACGATATACTCAGCAAGATTCATGTTCTCATCATACTTGAACGTTGCCAGCATATCATAAATGCCGAGATAATAGTCGTCAGCCTTTTCCTTTTCGACACCGTATTTAGCAGTTCTTTCGATAAGCTTGTCAGGCATCTTTGCAGGTTCTTCTGTTCCGAGATCGACATCTGTTGCCTTACCGTTTACGCTTGCCCTTGCAAGTGCGTTCTGGTAATTTGCAGCAAACGATCTCAGAGGCTTGACCAGAGCGTCAGCAGCGCTTGCATAAGCCTTGATATCGCTGTCGTCGATCTTTGACTCCTCAAACTTACTTGCAACGCCCGTCTTGCTCACACGGTCAGCCCATGTGCCGTAATTCGGGTCACAGCTGATAACGACTTTTTCTTCTCTGACGCTTGCAGGTTCAGATGTACTGCTGTCAGCTGCGGGACTCTTTTCCGCTGCCGAACTGCTGTCCGTTACAGAACTTGTGTCAGCTGCAGAACTTGTATCAGTCGCAGAGCTTGTGTCAGCCGTCGAACTTGTATCAGCCGAAGATTTGTTTTCCACTGCAGAGCTTGTATCAGCTGCAGAACTGCTGATCTCGGGAAGATCAAGCTTCGGTAATGGTTCAGCAGGCTGCACCTCATTTTTGAATTCGCCCTTGCTGAACTTGGTATCGGGATTATAATCAGCAACTGCAGGAGTCATTGCACCAAATATCGTGTTTACCAGCGCAACGTTTGTGTGCTGCAGCAGATAGCTCAGATCATCAACAGTGCATTTGTCTGAAAGGATATAGTCGCCCAATCCCATTTTCTTCTCGTCATAGTTGTAGAAATTCAAAAGCCTCAGAGCCATCTTAGCCGCAGGGCTCCCCTTTTCATAGTTCGCCTTGAACTCTCCCTTGAGTCCGATTATCGTCTTTGCCATAACAACGAACTTGCCTTTGTTAGCCTTGAGATAGTCCTCATAGCTGTTTGAATCGTAACCAAGACCCATCTGCAGCATAGAGATATCTGTTATCGCAAGATTACGGTCAAGCGTAGTCTTGTAGCCAAGCACCACGGCACTGCCCATTTTTCCGTAGATTGCCTCAAGCACCTTTGTGGTGTGGTTTTTCACCGAGCTCGACTGGTTCTCGTAAGCAGACTTGTTCAGATCCTTTTCCAGAGGTATATAACCGTCTTTTTTGCAATTGGAAACAGCATCATTCAGATCATAGCCGTAAAACAGCTTGACCTCGGAAATATAGACTGGCTCCTCTGCTGCCACAGATGTCGGGTGCGCATCGGAGGATACAAATACAAAAGCGATCACAACAGCCATTATCACTGCAAATACCCTTGCAGGCAGCCGCCGCATATTTACGCTGAAAATCATAGGATCTCCTCCTTTACATCAGAATTCATAAAACTAAATCACATAACCACATTTTCGAGAAATATTTTTAGCCAAAAGATCTTAATAGTTTATTCAATTATACTGCAAAAAGCGTGTTTTGTCAACATAAACGACCCGCATTTTCACGATATAAAGACGTTTTCGGACATACCTGTCCTCTTTTGATATTATTATAACAGACAAACTGCAACAAAACAACAACACACCTGTGCAAACCCTGTATTTTTATCATAACAAAAAAACAGGACAGCGTGGTGCTGCCCTGTCGGGTAATTATGGTTTTGTCATTGGCGTTTCTTCTTCACCAAGGGTACTCGCAGTGATGATATCCGCTGTTGTAAACGTGATTATCTCCATTTCGGGAGACTCATATTGTT
>CAMYUO010000088.1 GCA_947302065.1 uncultured Clostridia bacterium
GGGTCTCTCCCCAAACCCCACCCCTAAAACTTTTAATGAAAAACAGGCATATGGGTCTTCGTACCCATATGCCTGTTTTTGACTAAGGCTCTGAGCAGGATTTGAAGAAAGACACTTTCAAAATGTCTACCCAACTCCGCAGTACACATACTTCATTAACACAACAACGCACTAAACAATTCATAGCAAATCTATTGCATAATGCAATAGATGGCTTTCTCCGTTTTCATCAAGTACAAATAAACTGTGGGTATCCTATTGGGAGTGCTGTTCTCCAAAAGGGTCCTCCCCAATTCATCTGCGCTTTCTGAAAACGCCTGAAAGCAAAGGCACGGTCAGGGATATGCCGAGCGAGATAAACAGCTGGGTGCGGTTGAGCGCTTTCGTCGCAAAGACAGATTGCAAAACGGGCAGGTAGATGCCTGCAAAGAGTGCGAACGCAGAAAGTGCGACCGAGAACAGCAGAAACGGGTTTGTGCCCGTGCGGCTTGAAAACAGCGACCCGTTCTCACTGCGGCACTCGAAAACGTGTATCAGCTGGGTAATGACAAGCGTGCACAGAGCGCCTGTCCTTGCAGTCTCAATGCTGCCCGTCATAGACAAAAGCGTCGTAAAGCTCGCAAGCGTGCAAAGAGCGATGAGCACTCCCCTTATGCATATCTTCCACAGCAGACCGCCGCTGAAAAAGCTCTCATCAGAGCGCCTTGGCGGCTGTGCCATGCAGTCCTTTTCGGGCGGCTCAAGTCCGAGAGCAACAGCAGGCAGCGAGTCGGTGACGAGGTTGACCAGCAGTATCTGCGCAGGCAGAAGTATCATCGGCAGACCCATGAGTATTCCGCCGAGCATCGTGAGCACCTCGCCGATGTTGCAGCTGATAAGATAGCGCACGAACTTGCGGATATTGCGGTATATCGTCCTGCCCTCCTCAACGGCGCTGACGATAGTCGCAAAGTTGTCATCGAGCAGGATAAGCTCGGCAGCCTGCTTTGTCACCTCTGTTCCCGATATGCCCATTGAAACGCCGATGTCGGCTTCCTTGACGGCAGGCGCATCGTTGACACCGTCGCCCGTCATTGCGCAGATGTGACCCCTGCGGCGAAAAGCACGCACGATGCGCAGCTTGTGCTCGGGTGTGACCCGTGCAAAGACGGTGCAGTGGTCAATGATGCTGTCAAGTTTTTCATCGGTCATCCTGTCAAGCTCTGCACCCGTGACACACATAGAGCCCTGCGTGAAGATGCCCGTTTCGGCGGCTATCGCCTGCGCCGTCAGCTTGTGATCGCCTGTTATCATAACGGTTCGTATGCCTGCCTTTGCACAGCGTGAAACGGCGTGTGCAGCCTCGGGTCTCGGCGGGTCTTTCATTGCAGCTAAGCCGAGGAAAATACGCTTGTCACCCTGTATGCGCTCAAAGGCAAGTGTGCGCAGACCCTGCGATGCATAGCTGTCACATCGGCGCATTATCTCAAGGCGTTCGGCGTGTGAAAGCGGTGACGGCTCGCCGCTGTCAGAAAATGCACAATCACAGTCAGCAAGTATCACATCGCACGCACCCTTTTTGCAGCTGAAAACGCTGCCGTCGGGCGCACGGCAAATTACCGTCATCGAGCGTGAAACGCTGTCAAAGGGTATCTCGTCTATTCGCACAGAGCCGATGCTCTCGGCAAACACGCCGCACCTTGCCGCTGCAACGACAAGTGCCGCTTCGGTCGGGTCGCCGCTTGCGGTAAAACGCCCGTGGCTGTGCTTTGCCCACAGCGATGACTTGGGTTTATCAAGCGTGGCATTTGAGCACAGGCAGGCACATTCAAGCAGCGCAGTGACCGATGCGGTCGGCTCGGGAACGGTTTTATCGGGAAGCGCAAAGCTCTCTGCGCCGCCCGAAAAGGTGGCGATGTCGGTGACGGTCATATCGTTGCGTGTGAGCGTGCCCGTTTTGTCGGTGCAGATGACCGATGCGCAGCCGAGCGTTTCGACAGAGTGCAGCTTGTGAACGAGCGCTTTGCGGCGCAGCATTCTCCTCACGGCGAGCGCAAGCGCTATCGTCACGGTGGCAGGCAGACCCTCGGGGATCGCTGCGATAGCAATGGTTATGCCCGTCATTATCATATCGAGCACAGGCTCTCCCCGCAGCACGCCTGCGGCAAAAACGAGAACGCACACACCGAGGCATATCAGCGCAAGGACTTTGCCGAGCTCGCCGAGCTTTTTCTGCAATGGCGTCTGCGAGCTGTCGATGTCCGCAAGCATAGTGGAGACTTTGCCCATCTGCGTCTGCTTTCCTGTTGCGGTGCAGGTCAATATGCCCGTGCCCTTTGTCACGACAGTGCCCATATAGCACATATAATTGCAGCTTGGCGAGGAAAAATCGGTCTCGTCGGTGCGTTCTGTCTTTGATACGGTGACCGATTCGCCCGTGAGCACAGACTCGTCGCAGGAAAGCGACTTTGCGCTCATAAGATAGCCGTCACAGCAAACGCAGTCACCCGCTTCAAGCGCAACGACATCGCCCACAACGACCTGCGCCGCAGGTATTCGCACGAGCGCTCCGTCACGGTAACAGCGTGCAGTCGGCGCAGTCATGCTCTCGAGTTTTTCAAGCGTCTTTTCGCAGCGGTATTCCTGAAAGAATCCGAGGAAAGCGTTTATTATCACGATGAGAAGTATCGGCACTGCATCGGCGTATTCGCCCAGCAGCACGGAAATGACCGTCGCCGCCATAAGTATCAGCACCATTACGTCGTGGAACTGCCCTGCAAATATCTTTGCGGCGGAGTTTTTCTTTTTGGCAGCAAGGCGGTTCTCACCGTTTGCGGCAAGTCGGGCGTGAGCCTCCTGCGTGGTCAGCCCGATTGAGTTTATCGTCTGCGGCTTTGCCGTGTCCTTTTCAAGCAGGTCAAGCATTGTCAAAGTCCCTCCTAATACAGCTTGTATTACAAGTGTATTAGGACACGCTGCGGTTTATGACAAATCAGTATTTAGCGTCTTTGACGCTAACAGTGAATAGTGAATAACGAATAGTGAAAAGTTAATAGTTAAGGTATCGCCTGCGGCGATGTATTAAAAAATATGTGAGCGAAGCGAACACCACAATTATTCACTATTCACTTTTCACTCTTCACTATTCATTGCTTATCGGTGCAAAGCACCGATAAATTCTGATTTGTACAGTATTATGCTTGACTTTTGAGCGCAGATGTTTTATTATGTATAAGTAAGTCAAAATGCGAAAGGGAAAGAATAAAATGGGTTTAAAAAACGGTCTGACGATATTTTTCGGCAAGATAATGGTCAAGTGCTTGAAGCTCATCGGCAAGGACGCAGGCAACGCCCCGGGACTTGCTTTGTGGACAGTGAATAAAAACTGCCTCAAAGCGTTCAAGGTGGACTGCCCGATAATCGCTGTGACGGGCACAAACGGCAAGACCTCGGTGACGAATTATCTCAATCATATATTTACAAGCGGAGATCATAAGGATCTTAAAATAATCACCAACAAGCAGGGCAACAATCTCGATACGGGAATCACGTCGCTGCTGCTGGGTGAGTGTGATTTTCACGGGCGTGTAAAGGCTGACTATCTGGTTCTGGAGATAGACGAGTCGCACGTTCCCGTCATCTTCTCAAAGCTCAAGCTTGAAACTCTGGTCGTGCTAAACTTTTTCCGTGACCAGCTCGACAGAAACGGCGAGGTCGAAACGCTGATACTCAAGGTCAAAAAGTTCCTCGAGACCTATGAGGGCAACCTTGTGCTCAACGGCGACGACCCGAACGTTGCACGCCTGGGTCTTGCAAACCCGAACAACAAGAACGTTCACTATTTCAGCGTTGAGCGTTATGCAGGTGCGACGGACGAGCCTTACGAGGTCGGTGAGGGAAAATACTGCCCGTTCTGCAACGAAAAGCTGGAGTATGAATACTACCAGTATTCTCATATTGGAAAGTTCCGCTGCCCAAAGTGCGGCTTCGGCACGGCAAAGCCCGAGGTCGTTGTAAAGGACGTTGACCTGCAGGCACCGTCTTTTGTTATCGACGGGGAAAAGTACAAGCCGAGCCACAACAGCATCTACTACATCTACAATCTCGGTGCGGTGTACACTGCATCAAAGCTCTATGATATAAAGAAAGACGTTCTGCACGACACGTTCGAGCATTTCGAGGTCAACAACGGCAGACTCGAAGTTTTCGAGGTAGGCGGCAGCAAGCTGCTCGTCAACCTTGCAAAGAACCCTGTCGGTGCGAACATGACACTGAGAGTAATGAACGAGCACCCCGGCGAAAAGGAGCTTTTGTTCGTGCTCAACGACAACCTTGCTGACGGTCACGATGTATCGTGGATATGGGATATCAATTTCTCTATTTTCAAAGACGTTACAAGAGTCGTTACCAGCGGCAGCAGAGCCTACGACATCGCTATCAGGATAAAATGCTCGGGATATGACCCCGACAGGATAGTCGTCAAGCCCGACCTTGACGATGCGATGAAGAGCTTCTTCTCGACCGTCGGAGACAAATTTGCAATTGCTAACTACACAGCTATACAGCCGACAAGAGCTGCGATAAAGAGATACAAGGAGGGCACTGAAAATGGCAACGATTAAACTGCTCCATATGTATCCGAATATGCTCGACCTTTACGGCGACAGCGGCAATGTCGAGATAATCAAGTACCGCTGCAAAAAGCGCGGTATAGACCTTGAGGTCTCCTCACACGTCATCGGCGACGACGCGAGCGATTTTTCGCAGTACGATATCGTTTACCTCGGCGGCGGCGCAGACCTTGAACAGCAGATACTCGCAGATGACCTGCTCAAATGCCGTGATGCGATAAAGAGCGCATACGATAAGGGCACGTTCTTTCTGATGATATGCGGCGGCTATCAGCTCATGGGTCAGTATTACAAGGACTCCAACGGCGAAAAGATACCCGGACTTGCGCTGTTTGATTATTACACCGTTGCATCGACCGACAAGGGCAAGAGATGTATCGGCAACATCGTTATCGAGGCTCAGCTCGACGGCGAGAAATACAAGGTCATCGGCTTTGAGAACCACGGCGGACAGACACAGAACGTCACCTCGCCTTTCGGCAGGGTGCTCGCAGGAAACGGCAACTGCTTTTCCAGCGAAACGGAGGGCTACATCGAGAAAAACGTTGTGGCGACCTATCTGCACGGACCGCTGCTTTCAAAAAATCCGAAGCTGTGCGACCACATTATAAACTACGTTATGACTCGTAAGACAGGCGAAAATTATACAGCAGAGCCTATCAACGACAAGCTCGAGGAGGAGTGCCGCGAGGTGCTTTTTGCAAGGCTGCTGAAATGATAGGCTTGTCGTATGCGGCAAAAATAAAGAGATATGATAAAATCGGAGGAGATCAAAAATGGAGATTGCTGCCGTTATTCTGGCGATACTCGGTCTTGTGATGACCATTGCACCGAAAATGTGCACAAGGGCTGACAAACGGGATGATCCCCAATCAGTCGCAATGATAAGAAAGCTGGGCATTGCAATAATAGGATTTGCTGGTGTGGCAGCTCTGCTGATGCTGAAATACAAACTGTTTTGATGATATAGGAAAGGCTGTGCGGAGGTGACGATCATGCTATCATTTCTGAAAAAGGACAAAGATCCGCTCAGGCAAAAGGTCAAGGGCCTCAAATGCAGGCAGATACATTTTGTCGATGACGGCTATGACGAGGTCGCCGGCGCTATGCAAAGCGACCCCACGGTGATGCTCAGACTTGTGCCCGTCAACTACTACGCCGTCAAGGAAAAATACATAATGGCAAAGGTCTATTCAAGCAAGGACTTTGAGGAAAACTATGCCGAGTTTTTCAGATACTCGGGCGACAAGCAGGTGGCTTTCACAAAGCTGTTTGCGGTGGACAAGCAGACCGTCACAAAGGCGTTTGCCAAGGTGGGCATAATCATAAAATAGGAACAGGCGGAGCAGTGCTCCGCTTTTTTTGTCGGCGCAATAGTAAAATCATTATCCAAATAAACAAAAAGATATTGAAAAATGGTAAGGTTTGTGCTATAATCTATCCAAGGCAAAACAGATAAAAAAGCCGATAAAGTTTAAATGACTTCGAGGGAGGGTTTGACTATGAACACATTGGTTGCATATTTCAGCGCAAGCGGAGTGACCGCAAAGGTCGCAGCAAAGCTTGCAAAGGCATTGGGCGCAGAGCTTTACGAGATAAAGCCGCAGCAGCCCTACACACAGGCAGATCTTGACTGGCGTGACAAGACATCGAGAAGCTCATTGGAGATGAACGACGAGTCCTGCCGTCCGGCGATAACGGACAGCAGCGCAGGCGTTGCGGGTGCAGACGTTGTGTTCATCGGCTTCCCTATCTGGTGGTACAGAGAGCCATCAATAATAGACACTTTCCTTGACGCTTACAACTTCAAGGGCAAGACTGTCGTTCCGTTCGCAACATCTGGCAGCAGTGATATCGGTGACACCGCAGCGCATATGCAGTCTGTCGCCGGCAAGGGCGTGAAAGTGCTCGAGGGCAGAAGATTTGCTTCGGGCGTGAGCGAGGACGAACTTCAGAAGTGGGCAAAGACCTTAGAGATATGAAAACAGCCCGCTGAGTGCGGGCTTTTTCAAACAGAAAATGGGGTGACAAAATGGCAGAGCTTTATAAGTATACCTGTCCGAGCTGCGGTGCGAACATCGACCCGACAGGCGCAGGCAAGGTGTTGACCTGCTCGTTCTGCGGCAGCGTGTTCGACAGAACGGACATACTCAACTCATACGACAAAATGACAGCCGACAAGAACGCAAAGCTGGTGAAGAAATATAAGGCTGACCTGATGACATACAAGGGCATGCAGGCAAGCGCACTGCGCATCGCAGACGAGGTAACGGAGCTGACGAACATACCGACCGACCTGCCGAAATGGGCACAGCTGCTGATACCTATACAGGCGCTTGCAATTATGTTTGCACTGACGGTGATAGTGATGTTCAGGGATAATTCCACAGCTCTGACATTCCTGCTCATACCGTTTCTGTTCATCATTCTGGCACTGCTCATTGCAAACAACAAAAAGAAAAAGCTGGTGCGTGAGTCTGACGAGGTCAGAATGAAGCTCAAAAACAAACTGCTCGAGTTGAACAACGCACGGGCTGAGCTTGAAGAATATGAAAAGAATTTCGATATAAAGATCATACCGCAGGAGCACCGCAGTTACGAATCGCTCGACTATATGGCAGAGCTGCTCGGCTCATATCAGGCGATAAAGCTGGGCGATGCGTTCAGGCTGTGCAGCGAACGGGATCACTTCAAGCGAATGGAAGACCTGCAAAAGCAGCAGGTTGACATTCAGCAAAAGCAGCTGGAACTGATGGATCAGCTCGCTGATTATGATTTTGACGACACCTATGACGAT
>CAMYUO010000089.1 GCA_947302065.1 uncultured Clostridia bacterium
TGATTTGTCTATCCGAGTGCGACATCGAGTGCCATCATAAGCGTGAAGCCGAGCGAGAACATCAGCACGCCGATGTTGGAATGCTCGCCCTGCGACATCTCGGGGATAAGCTCCTCAACGACGACGTACAGCATCGCACCTGCTGCAAAGCTCATCAGATACGGCATCGCAGGCAGGAAAAGTCCTGCGAAAAGCATCGTCAGCACTGCGCCTATCGGCTCGACCGCACCCGAGAGCACGCCGCCAGCAAACGCCTTGCCCTTGCTCTTTCCGCCTGCGTAAAGCGGCATAGAGATTATCGCACCCTCGGGGAAATTCTGTATCGCTATGCCCAGCGCAAGTGCGAAAGCACCGCCCGAGGTGACCTCAGCCGAACCCGAAAGGAAGCCTGCATAAACTATGCCGACCGCCATGCCCTCGGGTATGTTGTGCAGCGTGACCGCAAGCACCATCATCGTTGTGCGTGTCAGTTTCGACGGCAGACCCTCTGCCTTGTCGGCATCCATGTGCAGATGCGGAATGACGCTGTCGAGCAGTAACAGAAACAGAACGCCGCACCAGAAACCTATCGCTGCGGGAAGAAATGCCCACTTGCCTTTGTCGCTCGCCTGCTCCATCGCAGGTATCAGAAGGCTCCATATCGACGCTGCGACCATAACGCCCGATGCAAAGCCTGTCAGCGCACGCTGAACGCCCTTCCCGAGCTGTTTTTTCATAAACAGCACGCACCCTGCGCCGAGAGCTGTGCCTGCGAACGGCAGTGCAAGACCCGTGATGACCTCGCTTTTCATTCTATCATCTCCCAAATTTCTTTTTGAACATATCTATGATAGGAGGCTTTCCGGTCGCCCCCTTACTGTTCGCACGTGAACAGTTTACCCCTTCGGGTACATGCTCTATTACTTTTGCTGAACGTTATGAGTTAGTATTAACTAACTACATTATAGCACCCCGTTGTGCGTTTGTCAACTGTTAGCTTATGCTGCCTGAAAAGGCTATTGACAATGCGCTCAAATCGTGCTATCATAAGCTTAGCAGCAGGTTCGCTGCGATTTTTAAGGGCAAGAGTTAGCCAAGGCTAACTAATTGTATTCAAACCCCGTTGTTCCGCTTTTTTGACAAGACGGAAAAAATATATTACAGAAAGGATGTTTTTTATGGGCTTTATCAAACATGCAGCAGTATTTGTCGGAGGCGTTGTTTTCGGTTCGCTGGGCTTTAAACTGCTCGGCAGCAAGGAAGCAAGAAAGGTTTATGTTCACACCGCTGCGGCGGCTATCAGAGCAAAGGACAGCGTTATGAGCGACGTGACGAAGGTGCGTGAGGGCTGCGGCGATATCGTTGCTGATGCAAAGCAGCTCAACGAGAAAAAGCGTGCTGCTTTGGAGGCTAAGGACGCTGAGATCATCGAGGACGAAAGCGAAGTTGATAACTGATGAGATGCAGTGTTTTGCACAAAAGCAAAGGGCGCATAAGAGTGCATATAATGCGCCCTTATATGACCATGCACCAGGCGGACATACTTGAATACTATCTGCGTTCAAAGCCGTTCGTGACGATGGCAAAGGTCTATGACAGGACGGGCGATGCGGTAATATTCTACAAAGGCAGCCGCAAAGCTGTCGTTACGGCGCTGGCTAAGTTCTCATACGAGGACAAAGCTGCGATCGCACTCGTGCCCGAACACACGGGCAGAGAGCTTGACAGGGAGTTTGAGGACAAGCTGATAAAAGCGATAACACTGCGCTACGCAAGGCGGTTGCTGCTGCCAAAGAGTTTGCAGTTTGCGCTGTCGGTGTTTCACGCACTAAGATACATCAAAGAGGCACTGCACAGTCTTGCAAAGGGCAGGCTGGAGGTTAGCGTGCTCGATGCAACGGCGATAACCGTTTCGCTGATAAGGCGTGAGCAAAAGACGGCTGCCTCGGTGATGTTCATGCTCGGTGTCGGCGAGATGCTCGAGGACTGGACACGCAAAAAGTCTGTTGACGAGCTTGCGAGCGTGATGTCGCTCGGCGTTGACAAGGTATGGCTGCACAAAGACAGCGGCGATGTGCTCGTGCCGATAAGCGAGATACAAAAAGGCGATGAGCTTGTCGTGCGCACAGGCAGCATGATACCGCTCGACAGCATAGTTGTCTCGGGCGAGGCAGCGATAAATCAGGCATCGCTCACGGGCGAGAGCCTGCCTGTCCACAAATCGCAGGGAAGCTATGTCTATGCAGGCACTGTCGTCGAGGACGGCAGCCTTGTGATTAAGGTAGATAAGATATCAGGCAGCGGAAAATATGACCGCATCGTCAGGATGATAGAGGAATCGGAAAAACTCAAATCTGCTGCTGAGAGCAAAGCCTCTACGCTTGCGGACAAGCTTGTTCCGTACTGTCTCGGCGGCACGGTGCTGACATATCTGCTCACACGAAATGCACTCAAGGCGATCTCGATACTCATGGTGGATTTCTCGTGCGCACTAAAGCTCGCAATGCCTATCTCGGTCATCAGTGCGATGCGTGAATGCGGTGCAAAGGGCATAACAGTCAAAGGCGGAAAGTTCCTGGAAGCTGTTGCGCAGGCGGACACTATCGTGTTTGACAAGACAGGCACGCTGACACATTCACAGCCGAGAATCGCAAAGATAGTGACCTTTGCAGGCAATGACGAAAGCGAGATGCTGCGTCTTGCAGCCTGCCTTGAAGAGCACTATCCGCACTCTATCGCAAACGCCGTTGTCGAGGAGGCAAAGGCAAGAGGGCTTGACCACGAGGAAAGGCACTCGACAGTTGAGTATGTCGTGGCGCACGGCATATCCAGCACGGTTGACGGACAAAAAGCTGTTATCGGCAGCTATCACTTTGTTTTCGAGGACGAAAACTGCACTATCCCCGAGGGCGAACAGCAGAAATTCGATGAACTGCCCTCTCAGTATTCGCACCTGTATCTTGCAGTCGGCGGTACGCTTGCGGCTGTGCTGTGCATAGAAGACCCTCTGCGTGAGGAGGCAAAGCAGGTCATTTCCGAACTGCACGAGCTGGGCATAAACAACGTCGTGATGATGACGGGCGACAGCGAGCGCACGGCACGTTCCGTTGCGGCGGCGGTCGGCGTTGACGATTTTTATTACGAGGTGCTGCCCGAGGACAAGGCTCAGTTCATAAAAGCTCGCAGAGAGCAGGGCGGCAAGGTCATCATGATAGGCGACGGCGTAAACGACTCGCCTGCACTTTCCGAGGCTGACGCAGGCATTGCCATAAGCACGGGCGCTGCCATCGCAAAGGAGATAGCGGACATAACTATCTCGGCACAGGATCTTTACTGTCTGCTTTCACTGCGCAGGGTCAGCGAGGGAATGATGAAGCGCATCAGCAGGAACTACCGCAGTATAATCGGCTTCAACGCCGCACTTATGCTGCTCGGCGCAGGCGGTATAATCACACCTGCGATGTCGGCTCTGCTGCACAATTCATCGACGGTCATCATTGCACTTTCGAGCATGCGCAATTATCTGCCCGATAATGACTGAACATAAAAAAAGAATACGAAGCGTGTAGGGCCGCTTCGTATTCTACAGCTATGGAGAGGTCGTCAAAAATGAAAACCTAAGGAATAAGCAAATTTATTACGGAGTTCTGCGTCAATCGCAGGGCTCCTGTTTTGTTTCGCCGAAAAGTCTTTTGAGCTTTTCAAAGCTGTCGGTGCAGATAGCGTGTTCCATTCTGCAAGCCTCATCGTCTGCAGTCTTGCTGTCAACGCCTGCATCGACAAGGATATTTCTGAAAAACCGGTTCTTTTCGTAAACGCCCTTTGCGTTGTCAAGCCCTGTCGGCGTGAGAAGCACCCGCTTGTTCGGAGTGAGCGTTATCTTGCCCTCGCAAAGCAGATTCCGCACTGCCCTGCTGACGCTGGCTTTGGTATAACCCATAAGCCGTGCGATGTCGGTAACACGCACCGGCTTTGAGTTATCCTCGGAAAGAATGTATATGGTTTTCAGGTAGTCGTCAGCCGATTCTCTGGCTCTGTCGTAAATATCCATAGTGCGTTCGCCGGCTATCTGCCGAACAGTCCTTTCTTTTTGTACGGCTCGGTCGTTATGCTGCCAAGCTCATACCCTGTTTTTGATATCGCATCACGAAGTGCCTGCTCATCGAGCTGCGTTTCCGATATGACCTCGGTGATGCCTTTTTTGTGCGACGAGGTCACCTTTTTGATGTCAAAGCTCTTTCTGAGCGTATCGTTGATATGTGCCTCGCACATACCGCACATCATTCCGCTTATCGTAAGTGTTGTTTTGTACATTGTAATTATCTCCGTTTTAGTTAGTTGCATCTAACCTACGAGACAATAATACTCCCCGCGGCGTGATTTGTCAAGACATAAACAGCCAGGCAGCGCACAAATCGTAAGTTTGCACAATAGGTTAGTATATACTAACTCAAAAATATGTACATCTTCACGATTTTGCCGGAAAAGGCCTTTTGCGTATTGACAAACCGCTATATAAGGAGTATGATAATTGTGGGTTAGGTTTAGCTAACTAATTGAAAGGAGATGTCGTATGATGCCCTTGACTTATGCACAGGCAGGAGAAGAAAACATCATAAAAAAGATAGGCGGCACACCTGAGGTCAAAAAGCATCTGGCTGACCTTGGCTTTGTTGTCGGCGGAACGGTGACTATCGTGAACGAGCTTGGCGGCAACCTGATAGTGAATGTCAAGGAATCAAGGGTCGCTATCGACAAGCAAATGGCACAGAAGATAATGATCTGAATCCGGGGAGGGAAGAAAATGAAAACGCTCAAAGATGCCGGCATCGGCAGCACTGTAAAAGTTGTCAAGCTGCACGGCGAGGGCGCTGTAAAGCGCAGGATAATGGATATGGGCATCACAAAGAACACTGATGTATATATCCGCAAGGTAGCACCGCTGGGTGACCCGATGGAAGTCACTGTTCGTGGCTACGAGCTTTCGCTGCGAAAGGCAGACGCTGAAATGATAGAGGTCATGTGACCGCTTATTTTTTGAATAGGAGTTAGCAAAGGCTAACTATCAGGGAGGAAGTAATCAAATGGAATTGAAGATAGCACTTGCCGGAAATCCGAACTGCGGCAAGACCACGCTGTTCAATGCGCTGACGGGTTCAAACCAGTTCGTCGGCAACTGGCCGGGCGTAACGGTCGAAAAGAAAGAGGGCAAGCTCAAAGGTCACGACGGTGTAGTAATCACCGACCTGCCGGGCATCTACTCGCTCTCGCCTTACACACTTGAAGAGGTCGTTGCGAGAAATTATCTCATTGGTGAGCGCCCTGATGCGATACTCAACATCATCGACGGCACGAACCTCGAAAGAAACCTTTATCTCACGACTCAGCTCGTTGAGCTCGGCATACCGGTCGCTGTTGCGATAAACATGATGGACGTTGTCAAGAAAAACGGCGACAGGATAAATACTGATGAACTTGCAAAGCAGCTCGGCTGCAAGGTGGTCGAGATATCCGCTCTTAAAGGCACGGGCATCAAGGAGGCTGCACAGGCAGCAATCGACGCTGCAAAGTCGAGTGAAAAGACTGTTCCGCAGCACACATTCTCGGGAAGCGTTGAACACGCACTTGCACACATCGAGGAAGCCTGCGTTCACTCAATGCCCGAAGAGCAGCAGAGATGGTACGCTATCAAGCTGTTCGAGCGTGACGACAAGGTGCTTGAAAAGCTCGACATAAGCGAGGCGACCAAGAAACACATCGAGCAGGACATCGCAGCCGTTGAGGCAGAGATGGACGACGACTCGGAGTCGATAATCACAAACGAAAGATACGTTTACATATCAAGCGTTATCAAGGCTTGCTACAAGAAGAAAAGCGCAGGCAAGCTTTCAAACTCGGACAAGATAGACAAGGTGGTAACTAACCGCTGGCTCGGTCTGCCGATATTTGCTGTGATAATGTTCCTTGTATACTATATCTCCATGGTCGCTGTCGGCACGCCGATGACCGATTGGGTAAACGACGGCGTGTTCGGCGACGGCTGGCATCTTGTGGGCATAGGCTCAAAGGATTTTGAAGATGCCGAGGAGAAATACGGCGACTCGAACGACATTATTCTCGCATTTGCAGAGGAATACGGCGACGTTGAAGCTATTGTGGAAACTCTCGACACTGAGTCGGAAGAGTTCGACGAGGCAGCTGCAAAGGCGGCTCTTGACGAGCTTATCGCTGCAACACCTGCTGATGCGAATGTAGAATACACTCTCGAAGATGAGGAAACACTTGAAACAACGACGGAAGAAGCTGACAAAGAGGCTCTTGAAGGCGCTGTTGCGCAGTACACCGACAAGGACTACAAGCCGCACTTTGATGCGCCTCAGATGGAAGACTACGGCGTGTTTGTGCCTTCCCTGCCGTCACTCGCAGAGAAAGGCCTTGACAATCTCGGCGCTGCAGACTGGGTAAAGGGACTTATCCTTGACGGTATCATCGCAGGTGTCGGCGCAGTTCTCGGATTCGTTCCGCAGATGCTGGTACTGTTCCTGCTGCTTGCTTTCCTTGAGGCTTGCGGTTACATGGCAAGAATAGCTTTCGTGCTCGACCGTGTATTCAGAAAATTCGGTCTTTCGGGCAAATCGTTTATTCCTATGCTCGTCGGCGTGGGCTGCGGAGTTCCGGGCATCATGGCATCGAGAACTATCGAGAACGAGCGTGACCGCCGAATGACTATCATGACAACGACATTCATCCCCTGCGGCGCAAAAGTTCCGTTCATCGCAATGATAGCAGGTGCGCTGTTCGGCGGCTCTGCGTGGATATCAACATCGGCATACTTCATCGGTATGGCTGCTATAATCGTTTCGGGCATCATGCTCAAAAAGACAAGAATGTTCGCAGGCGACCCTTCACCGTTCGTTATGGAGCTCCCCGCTTATCACCTGCCGACCGTAAGCAACGTGCTGCGTTCGATGTGGGAGCGTGGCTGGTCGTTCATCAAAAAGGCAGGTACTATCATTCTGCTTTCGACTATTGTGGTATGGTTCACAAGCCGCTTCGGCTTTGTTGACGGCTCGTTCTCAATGCTCGAAGAAGACCAGCTTGACGCATCTATCCTTGCAAAGATCGGAAACGGCATCGCATGGATATTCAAGCCTCTTGGCTGGGGCAACTGGCAGGCAGCTGTGGCATCTGTTACAGGTCTTGTCGCAAAGGAAAACATCGTTGGTACGATGGGTACGCTTTACGGCGGCGGAGACCAGACGACATGGCAGGCTCTCGCAGGCTCGTTTACAGCTATCACAGGCTTCTCGTTCCTCGTATTCAACCTGCTTTGCGCACCTTGCTTTGCAGCTATCGGCGCTATCAAGCGTGAGATGAACAATGCAAAGTGGACCTGGTTCGCTATCGG
>CAMYUO010000090.1 GCA_947302065.1 uncultured Clostridia bacterium
TTTGAGGGGAACTCTTCTCCAAAAGAGTTCCCCTCAATAAAAACAGTTATTCATCAGTTGGTTTGTTAGGCAGGGTGAAGATAAACTCGGTGTACTCGCCTTTGACGCTGCGCACCATTATCTTTCCGCCGTGCAGCTTGATGATAGAGCGCACGATATTAAGACCGAGACCCACGCCCGTTTTGTCAAGACCACGGGATTTATCCGTTTTATAGAATCTGTCGAACACCAGCGGCAGCTCGTCCTCGCTCAGTCCCTCGCCGCTGTTCTTGATAGATATTACCGTCATATCGCCTGCGGGCGAGAATGTAAATCTGATGTATCCGTCCTCGTCAACGAACTTGATAGCGTTCTCGATGAGGTTGTACATTACCTGATGAACAAGGTCGTTGTCGGCATAGAGATTTACTCTGTCAACGTCAAGACCCTGTATCTCGATGCGTTTCGCATCTATCCTCGGCTCGAAAGTAACAAGTGTGTCAACGATAGGTTCGAGCACCGAGAAGCTGGTGAGATTAGGTTTCAGCTCGCCTGCCTCGATCTTTGCGAGGTTGAGCATGCTGCGCACAAGACGTGCAAGTCTGTGCACCTCTGAGGAGATTATCTTCAGGTAGTGCTTTTCCTCTTCCTTGGGGATAGTTCCGTCGAGCAGACCGTCAACAAAACCGCTCATAGAGGTCATCGGCGTTCTCAGCTCGTGGGAAACGTTTGCAAGGAAGCTGTTTCTCATCGTGTCGTAGCTCTTTAAGCTGGCAGCCATCTCGTTGAATGCGCTGGCAAGCTGTGAATACTCCTCAACGTCATAATCAGGTACAGTTACGGAGAAATCTCCGTTTCCTATCTTCTTGGAATACTCAGCGATCTCCTTGATTGGATCTGTGAATTTGAGCGTTACGATATATACAAGGAACATCGCAACAGCAAGCACGCCGACCATCGAGATCAGAAAGACCTCGGTGATGTTCCACATGTAGTTTTCCTGCTGAGTTTTTGAAGAAAAGGCGAGCATATAATATGTCGGTCCGTTGCCCGAAAAGCTCATGCCCGTGATGTGAACGTCCTGCTCGAAAGTGCCGTCACATTTGCCGTAGACATAACCGCACTCTTCACCGAAATCCTCAAGACCCTTTTCGCTTATCTGCTTGGGGTTGTTCTCGTCGCCCGAGGCAGTGTTGTAGATGATGTAGCCTGCCTTGTTGCACATGATGAAATCGGCATTACTGCTGATCGAATACTCGTGCATCTTGGTGGTGACAGCGCCCTTCCAGCCCGAAGGGTCGTTTTCGAGCGCCTGCTCGGTAAACGAAACAAGAGCCTCGGTGTTTTTGATCATCAGGGTCTTTTTCTCGTCTATAAAATACCTTGAAGAAACAAGCAGTAATACTGCTCCTAAGCATATAAAGCTTATGAGTATTACTGCTGTGCATAATGCAAAGTATTTGAATACAATACTTTTTCTCTTATTCATAATACAAAATTATTCGTGGCTCTCGGCAACCTCAAACTTATATCCTACGCCCCATACTGTTTTGAGCGCCCACTGGTCTGATACGCCCTCGAGCTTTTCACGAAGTCTCTTAACGTGAACGTCGATGGTTCTGGAATCACCGTAATACTCAAAGCCCCATACCTCGTCAAGAAGCTGGTCACGGGTATAAACCCTGTTCGGATTTGAAGCAAGGTGGAACAGAAGCTCAAGCTCCTTCGGCGGTGTATCGAGCACCTGACCGTTTACTCTCAGCTCGTATCTTGTCATGTTGACAGAAAGCTTGTCATACTTGACTTCCTTGATCTCTGCCTCGGCAGATGACTGACCAACACGTCTGTAAACAGCCTTGATACGTGCGATAACTTCCTTAGTGTCGAACGGCTTAACGATATAGTCGTCAGCACCCAGCTCAAGACCGAGAACCTTATCAAATGTCTCGACCTTTGCAGTGATCATGATGATCGGAACATTGGACTTCTTTCTTATCTCACGGCATACCTGCCAGCCGTCAAGTCCCGGCAGCATGATATCAAGCAGAATGATATCCGGTTTGAGCGCATTGAACTTAACTACAGCCTCCTCACCGTCATGTGCGAGAATCACGCCGTAGCCTTCCTTTTCGAGATAGAGTCTCAAGAGCTCACAGATGTTCTTGTCGTCGTCAACAACTAATACTCTTCCTAATGACATTTTCCTCATCCTTTCCTGAATTAGACTTAATTTTCTTTCCCTTTCGAAAATCCCCAAATTTGAACAAACAAAATTTATTATTTCAATTGATACAACCATTATAACAAATTCACAATGGCAAGGTATGAACGAAATATGAACAACCGGTTAATTTTATGAAAGCCTTTGCCTGCGGCGGTCAGATAGATAACAGGTCGATAACAATTTGTACTAAAAAACGGATAGTCAGACTATCAGGTGGGTCTCAAAAAGGGCGTTTTTGCGACAGTTTTTTCACAGGCGTGTTACAATTTAATAAAAACTTTTGTGAACACGCAGACCTTTTGTGCAAAGTGACAAAATTTCTGCAAAACCCTTTAAATGACTTGAATTTTAGAAAAAATATGCTACAATATGTTTAGCACTCAAAGGCAGCGAGTGCTAAAACCAAGTTTTCAATACATTATATAAAGGGAGGAACTAACATGACTATCAAACCTTTACAGGACAGAGTAGTTATCAAAATGGTCGAGGCAGAGGAGACCACAAAGAGTGGAATCATCCTTGCAGGCACGGCTAAGGAAAAGCCGCAGGTCGCTGAGGTAGTGGCTGTCGGCGAAGGAAAGAAGGACGTTGCGATGACTGTCAAGGTCGGCGACAAGGTGCTCATCAGCAAATACAGCGGCACAGATGTCAAGCTCGACGGACAGGAATATACCATCGTAAAGATGGAAGACATACTTGCAGTAGTAGAATAATTTTTGGAGGGATATAAAATGGCTAAACAGATCATTTACGGCGAGCAGGCAAGAAAGGCTCTTCAGAGCGGTATAGATCAGCTCGCAGATACAGTCAAGATCACACTCGGACCTAAGGGAAGAAATGTTGTTCTTGATAAGAAGTTCGGCGCTCCGCTGATCACAAACGACGGTGTAACGATCGCTAAGGAGATCGAGCTTGACGATCCATTCGAGAACATGGGCGCACAGCTCGTAAAGGAAGTTGCAACAAAGACAAATGACGCAGCAGGCGACGGTACAACTACCGCAACACTGCTTGCACAGGCTCTCGTAAGAGAGGGTATGAAGAACATCGCAGCAGGCGCTAACCCGATGGTACTGAGAAAGGGTATGCAGAAGGCTGTTGACGCTGCTGTTGAGAGCATCATCGCTAACTCCAAGAAAGTCGAAGGATCTGAGGACATCGCAAGAGTCGGCACAGTTTCTTCCGCTGATGAAAACGTTGGCAAGCTCATCGCAGAGGCTATGGAAAAGGTTTCTTCCGACGGCGTTATCACCATTGAGGAGTCAAAGACTGCCGAAACATACAGCGAGGTAGTTGAGGGTATGCAGTTCGACAGAGGCTACCTCTCACCTTATATGGTAACAGACACAGACAAGATGGAGGCTGTTCTTGACGAGCCTTACATCCTTATCACAGATAAGAAGATCGCAAGCATCCAGGAGATCCTGCCGCTGCTCGAGCAGATCGTAAAGGGCGGCTCAAAGCTGCTGATCGTTGCCGAGGACGTTGAGGGCGAGGCTCTTTCAACACTTATCGTAAACAAGCTGCGTGGAACATTCACCTGCGTTGCGGTAAAGGCTCCGGGATTCGGCGACAGAAGAAAAGAGATGCTGCAGGATATCGCTGTTCTCACAGGCGGCGAGGTTATCTCCGCAGACCTCGGTCTTGAGCTTTCCGAAACTACTATCGAGCAGCTCGGTCGTGCAAGACAGGTAGTCGTTCAGAAGGAGAACACCATCATCGTTGACGGTGCAGGCGACAAGCAGGCTATCGCTGACAGAGTTGCACAGATCAGAAACCAGATCGGCACAACAACTTCCGACTTTGACAAGGAAAAGCTCCAGGAGAGACTTGCAAAGCTCGCAGGCGGCGTTGCAGTTATCAAGGTAGGTGCTGCTACCGAGATAGAGATGAAGGAAAAGAAGATGCGTATCGAGGACGCTCTTGCAGCTACAAAGGCAGCTGTTGAAGAGGGTATCGTAGCAGGCGGCGGTACAGCATTCGTAAACGCTATGCCCGCTGTAAACAAGCTCATCCCTACACTTGAGGGCGACGAGAAGACAGGCGCAAAGATCATACTCAAGGCACTTGAGGCTCCTGTACGTCAGATCGCAGAGAACGCAGGTCTTGAGGGCAGCGTTATCGTTGACAAGATCGTTCGTTCACGCAAGGTCGGCTACGGCTTCGATGCTTACAACGAGGTTTATACAGATATGATACCTGCCGGAATCGTTGATCCTACCAAGGTAACACGTTCCGCACTCCAGAACGCTGCTTCCGTTGCTTCAATGGTGCTCACAACTGAGAGCCTTGTAGCTGACATCAAGGAAGACGCTCCTGCCGCTCCTGCAATGCCCGCAGGCGGTATGTATTGATAATGCATAATTAAAAAAATGTTAAGGCGAACTCGAATCATTCGGGTTCGCCTTTTTGCTATTTATGATAAATAATCGGGCGGAGCTGTATGCCGTTCATTGCCGCCTCTATTGCCTTTGGTATCATATCAAATTCAGCAACGAGCGAGGACGGCTTCTTCTCAACGTCGTCCTGAAGCATCGGCACGAAGTAGAAATCCTTGCGGCTGAAAAGCTCACCAAGATTCCTTGCCGAACCCATAAGCGCATCGTTTGAGGCTATTGCGAGCAGCACGGGTTTGCCGCTGCGCAGCTGAGACTTCACAGCCATAGTGACTGACGTGTCGGTGATGCTGTGTGCAAGCTTTGCTGCTGTATTTGAAGTGCAGGGTGCGACCACGATAATATCCGCAAGCTGTTTCGGACCGATAGGTTCAGCCGCTGAAATAGTAGTTATGACGTCCCTGCCGCATATTTCGCTGAGACGCTGCTTATTTTCGGAAGCCGTTCCGAAACGGGTATCAGTTGCCGCAGCGTGTTCTGACATTATCGGCAGCAGCTCAGCTCCCATATCCACAAGCTTTTCAGCTTGCTCAAAGCTCCGTGAAAAGGTGCAGAAAGAGCCGGTCATTGCATAGCCGATACGCAGTCCTTTCAGTATATCGCTCACTGTGCAGACCTCCTTTCCGCAAGCTTTTCCGCAACGGTCTCGGCAATTATCCTGCCCGATGTCACAGGAGCAGTCCTGCCGGGAATGCCGAGTGCCCACACAGCTTTAATGCCAAGCTCGCGGGCAGCTTCCATATCAACGCCGCCGGGCTTCGAGGCAATGTCTATGAACAGGGTATCCCTGCGGAAACCGCTGAGCGTTTCTCTGTCAAAAACAAGGCTCGGAGCTGTATTTATCACAAGACCGTAGTCCGTTCCCATATCTTCCGTGCGCACGGCTTTTACGCCCACTATACGCGCCTTTGCAGAACCATTTTCGCTCCTGACAGCAGCTGTAACGTCAGCGCCGAAGCTTCTCAGCAGAGTCGCTATGATACTTCCGCACCGCCCCATTCCGACCACAAGAACTTTCAGTCCATTGAGAGTCACAGGCAGCTCCTCAAGCGCTATCTGCACAACGCCCTCAGCAGTCGGCACTGCATTTTTCAGTACAAGTTCCTCGCATTTCAGGTATTCGCATATCTCCAAGCCGGAAAAGGCTTTTCTGAGGTGTTCATCGGCTTTTCCTGCGAATATGACCGCATCAGGTCTTAGCATAGCCCGGACTTCTCCTGCACTTATCGGACTGCTGCTGCAAGGGGTATTAAGCTGATCACCGTGATCAAATGGTACTATCGGAAGCACAGCGCAGTCATAGTGCCGTCCGGAGCTTTTATCAGCCTTTTCAACAGTAATATCATCAGTCATATATTCATCATCAAAGCCCATAATGGCTGCTCCGAAGTCTCCGGACAGCTGCTGAGCGCAGTAGAGCTGCCGCTGGTCTCCGCCGGCAATAAGTATATCAACCTTGTTCATAATGTTCTCCATTCCGCCGACTGATTCGGCTAAAGATTTTCCTCTCTTGACATTATATGACCCCAGCGGAAAACTGTTACAGCAATTATGGTGAAAAATTGCGGAAAGTACTTGCTTTTTATGAATATATGTGTTATAATATTATTCGTATTTTTAAGCCGCGACCGCGGCAGATAGGAGACAAATATGAAAATGAAAAAGTTCATCGCCTCACTTTCCGCAGCACTCGTTACTGCGTCCGCTGCCGCTGTAATGGCAATGTCAGCTTTTGCTGAGGACGCTACTCAGGCAGCTGAATCGTCCTCTTCATCAGGCAGCTCAACAGGCGGCGCTATACTCTCTATGGTGCTTCCGCTGCTGATAATGTTCGCACTTCTCTATTTCATCGCTATCAAGCCGCAGAAAAAGCGTGAGCGCGAGATGAAGGATATGCAGGAGAGCTTGCAGGTAGGTGACGAGATCGTAACAGGCGGCGGTATAGTTGGTATAGTTGTCCGCACAGGCGACGACACTGTTGTTATCGAGACAGGCGGCGAGAGACATAAGCTCCGCATAAAGACATGGGCTATCACACAGAACGTTTCCGCTAGGGAGCGTATGAAAGAGGCAAAGGCAGCTGCTTCTGCAAAGAAGTCAGAAAGCGCTGGTCTTGCATCTGCAAAGCTCGTTGACGACGATGAGCCTAAGGAAAAATCCGAGGACAAGCCCAAGAAAAAGAAGAAGTAATATCAAAGGGCAAGCTATAATGGTATAAGCACTATCATAAAAACAAAAAACCGGAAGCCAATTATGACTTCCGGAATTTTTATACCATTGCGAAATAACCAGAATTAAACAAACTTATCACTTGACGTTGATGTCATTAGCGCTCATACCGTTGCTTCCGGGAATAGAGCCTGTGATCTTGGTTTTTACAGTCTTTATGCTCTGTAGGTTGCGTGCATAGAGAGCTTCTGTATCGTTGAGCATCTTTGCAACAGACTCAACGGCATTCTTCTGGAGGTTCTTGGAAGCTGTCTGTGCCTTTGTGAGCATATCAACAGCCTTCTTCTTGGCCTCAGTAACGATAGCCTCGCGTGAAACTATCTGTGCGGCACGCTCCTCAGCCTTTCTGATTATAGCATCAGCGTTGAGCTTAGCCTCATTGAGGATACGCTGACAGTCGAATTCGATCTTCTTGGCTTCCTTGAGTTCGTGAGTCATATTGAGGCGGACATCGTTGATAAGCTCTCTCATTCGCTCACCGTCAATGACC
>CAMYUO010000091.1 GCA_947302065.1 uncultured Clostridia bacterium
TCAAAGTATTTCCAAGGGTTTCGTTTCGTTTATTGTTCAATTTTCAAGATACTGACGCTGCATCGGTCTTACTCCGTGCAACTTTATTATCATATCACACTTTTTGCTTTTTGTCAAGCCTTTTTTGTGATATTTTTTGCCGCCCGACCTTTTTATCGGACAGCTTATTCATAATACCACCTTTTTGCCCGATTGTCAAGGGGTTTTTGCGCCTAAATTGTAAAAAAAGAGACAGAAAAAGCCCTGTCTCTTAATACTTTATTTACATACTCTCCTGCTTGACTGAATTCTGGAGCACGAGGCGTGTGACGATGCTGAAGATCAGCTTATCCTGCGAGAGTTTTTCGCAGATATATTCAGCCTGCTGTTCGTCCTGTGCGAAAACGCTCAGTTCCATAAGCAACTGTTCGCCCGTGCATTTGCAGGTGACCTCAAAGCCTTTATCCAGAGCCTTTGACACGCACTTGTTATTGAACTCGCTGTTTTCGGAAACGAAATTCAGCACGCCGTCGAGCAGATTCTTATCTATCTGCGACTGCGGTGCGAACTCCTCAAGGTCGAGCGTAACACGCAGCAATCTGTCGAACACCTTGCAATAAAGACCCACGGGGTCGGCGTTCATCAGCGAACGCATATAGTCCGCCAGCTCTTTTTCGCTGTAAAACAGCGTGATGCGCATAAGGGTGATGCCGTTATCAAAACACTCGCACTGTGCGCCCGAAAGGCTGCCGTTTTCAACGAGCTTCACGCAGGTATCACGGCGTGTCTTTTTATCAAGGAAATAGCTTTCGCCCGAGGCGAGCGCCTTATCCCTGAGCTTTTGCACGGCAAGGTCTGAAAGCTCGCTGACGAGCTGTCTGCCCGTTTCCGTCAGCGTGACGAAGCCTTTATCATCGAGCGTGAGCATTGCGTTTGCGAGCATCTGCTCATAAGCCTCGACGTAGGTAAAATATGCGATGACCGTTTCGTTGACGGTCAGTATCTCTCGGAGAGTATCTGGTGTGCAGGGCGTATCAAAGCGTGCGAGAAAGTCGCCGATGAGTATTTTTGCCCTTGTCACATCAAACTCTGTATTTTTGCTTTGCGAGATAAATCTTTCGGGATTCTTAGCCAAAAGACCGACCTCCTCAGAAATTAGGATAATCGAGCATATGATTGAGTATCGCTATGTTCAGTGCTGCCTCGACAGCGGGAACGGCTCTTGCGACGATGCAGGGGTCATGTCTGCCCTTTATCTGAAGAGTTTCGTTCTTCATAGCGGAATAGTCAACAGTTTCCTGCGGTTTTGAGATAGACGGTGTTGGCTTGATAGCTACCCTCAGGGTTATCGGCATACCGCTGGAGATGCCGCCGAGGATACCGCCGTGATTATTGGTCTTTGTAACAACAAAGCCTCTGTCGTTGACATAGAACTCGTCGTTGTTCTCTGAGCCTGTGAGCTTTGCGCTTTCAAAGCCGATGCCGAACTCAAGACCCTTAACGGCAGGGATACCGAAGATGAGCTGAGCTATGGAATTTTCAAGTCCGTCAAAAATCGGTGAACCGATGCCTGCGGGAACGTTGATAGCGATAGCCTCGATGATGCCGCCGACGCTGTCGCCCTGTGCCTTGGCATTCTCTATCTCCTTTTTCATCTCGTTGCCCTGAACGTCGATGATAACAGGGAAATCCTTGTCCCAGAGCTCACGGATATCGTCCTTTGATGTATTGATAGGGTCGAAAGTCTTATCCTTGATGCCGTGTATCTCGGCAACGTGTGCGCCTATGTAGATGCCTCTTTTGCGCAGTATCTGCTGAGCGACTGCGCCTGCAAAGCAAAGCGGAGCGGTCAGTCTGCCCGAGAAGTGTCCGCCGCCTCTTACATCGTTAAAGCCTCTGTAACGCAGAGCGCCTGTATAGTCTGCATGACCCGGGCGTGCGAGCCTTGAAAGATTGGAATAGTCCTGCGAGTGATGATCGTTGTTTGCGATGATGGCGCAAAGCGGTGTGCCCGTAGTCTTTCCGTTATAGTAGCCCGACATTATCTGCGGCATATCCTTTTCATTGCGTGCAGTGGTCAGCCCGTTGTTCTTGGGTGCTCTGCGTGCCATGAACTTATAGACCTCGTCGAGATCGATGCTCTCGCCTGCGGGTACGTTATCCATACACACGCCGATAGCTTGTCCGTGGCTTTCGCCGAATATTGAAAAGGTTATCTTGTTGTTCCAGGTCGATGACATATTCTTTCCTCCACTTGCCGCCGCTGCGGCTCAATTATCAACATCAATATCTGCGCCCAGTGCTTTATACACCTCGAAAAAGTCGGGATATGACTTTTCAACGCACTGTGCACCGATGAGCGTTACAGGTGAGGTGCTCCTCACCGCAGCGACAGCCATAGCCATAGCTATCCTATGGTCGTTATAGCAGTCGACAGTTCCGCCCGAAAGGCTCTGAACGCCTTGTATTTCCAAAAAATCTGCTCCTGCGGTGACCTTTCCGCCGAGGGCGTTGAGACACTGCGAGACCGCTTCGAGCCTGTCGCTTTCCTTTATGCGCAGTCTTGCGACGTTCGTGATGCGGCTTTTGCCCTCGCAAAAGCTCGCAAGCACCGCAAGTATCGGCACAAGGTCGGGTATATCCGAGCAGTCCAGCTCAAAGCTTTTCAGCTTATCATTTTTATTATACACTATTTTGTCGCATATTTCAACAATTTTTTTATCGCCCTGACAAGATTTTTCGTTCAGGCCTTTTATTTTTATATCGCAGCCGAGCGAATTTGCCACATAAAAGAATGCAGACTGCGAATAATCCGCCTCGGTGCTCTCCTCAAAAGCGTGCATTCCTGCGCTTTTAACGGCATAGCCGAAGTCTGTCCGTTCAACGCTCACGCCGCACTTTGCAAGGCAGTCTGCGGTGATATCGACATAGGGTTTTGACTGCAAGGGCGATGTCAGCACGAGCTTGTTCTCGCCGCCGATAACGGCAAGCGCAAAGACAAGTCCCGTGACGAACTGCGACGAGATATCTCCGCCGATGCGGTATTCGCCGCTTGTGAGCCTGCCCTTGACGGTGAACGGCATAGTGCCGTTGTAATCAAACCGAGCGCCGTGTTTTGGCAGCTCGTCAAGATACGGTGTTATCGGTCTTTGCGGCAGTTTGCCCTGACCTAAGAATGTTGTTTCCACGCCGAGCGCACAGGCAACAGGTATCAGAAATCTCAGCGTCGAACCCGACTCGCAGCAATCTATGGTCGCCTTTTCGGGTGCTTTCTCGATGCCCTTGATAACGGCTGTATCGCCGTTGATATCTATCTGCGCACCGAGCGCTCTCATTGCGTTTATGGTCGCAGTTATATCTTTTGAAAAGCTGAGGTTGCTCACCCTGCTCGTTCCCTTTGACAGCGCCGCAGCTATCACCAGCCTGTGTGCAACGCTTTTTGACGGCGGCACGGTGACCTCGCCGCCGAGGAGTTTTGGTCTTATCGTTACATTCATTGTATATCAATCTTTCCGCTTTTGCATTTTTTGTGCTGCTTTATGGTAACCCACGTCAGCAGCAGGCACAACGCCGCCCACATCGCCGCAATAACAATTATCACTATCTGTGTGGTGTTGTTTCGTTCGAGCTTGTCCTCGATGTAATAATCGTCGGGGTCATCGGGGTCGTAGAATATTTTAAGCTCCTGACCTTCTTTATAGTGCCCGTCGGTCGTGACTATCTCGCTTTTGCCGAACTTGCCAGGTTTTTCGACGCTGATGGTGGTCGTAAAGACCGTTACATACTTATATCTTGTGCCGTGGTTTTTGTCGAGGTTGGTGATGCGTTCCGTTTTCTCGTCAACTCTGACCACAACGCCGTCGACCGATTTGGTGCAGTTCTCTTTGAGGTGCTCGGTGTGAGCGCCGATGAGCAGTATCACGATGACAAGGACTATTTCAAAGCCCCAGGTTATGCCGAGACCTATTCTGAAGCGCTTGAGCTTACTGCGCTGTTCTTCACGTTCAGCTTGCCGGCGCTTTTTAAATTTTGACGTTGCCAATTGGTTTTACATCTCCCTGAGGATTTCGGCTATCTGCTCACGGGTTATCTGCTTGCCGTATTCGTTCTCGCCGAAGCACATCATTTCGCCGATCTCTTTCTGGAAAACGAATCTCAGCTTGCCGTCACGGACTTTCTTATCCGTATAGAGCTTGTCGAGCAGCTTTTCCCTGTCGATATAATCGGGTATGCGAACAGGCAGCTGCGCTCTTTCGCAGAGGTCCTCGACCCTGCGCACGTTCTCCTGTGAGATAAAGCCGAGGCTCTCGCCGAGCCTTGCCTGTGCGCAAAGCCCTATGGCAACGGCTTGTCCGTGCAGCAGTTTATAATCCGAGACAGTTTCTATCGCTCTGCCAACGGTATGACCGAGATTGAGCACCTCACGCAGACCGCTTTCCTTTTCGTCCTGCATAACGACCTTATACTTGACCTCGCAGTTGTGCTGTGAGATATACTCGCAGACATCCTTATCGCAGTCAAAGACTTTTTCGATATTCTTTTCGAGATACTCAAAAAGCTCCTTATCGCCAAGGCAGCCGTGCTTTATCGTTTCGGCAAGACCGCTTGACAGCTGCTGCTTCGGCAGGGTCTTCCATGTGCCGATGTCGATATAGACCTTTTTCGGCTGGTTGAAAAGTCCGATAAGATTTGTCGCAAGCGGCGTATCTACGGCAGTTTTGCCGCCGACAGACGCATCTGCCGCTGCAAGCAGCGTGGTCGCATAGTTTACGAACGGAACGCCCCTGCCGAAAGTGCCTGCGGTAAAGCCTGCAAGGTCGGTGACAACGCCGCCGCCGAGTGCGATGACTGCGCAGTCACGGCGGAAGCCTTTTTCGAGCATAGAGTCCTCAAGAAACTCTTTCATCTGCCTTGTTTTTGACTTTTCGCCGCTGGGGATAACAAAAAGCTCGGGCGCAAAGCCTGCATCTGCGAGCTTTTGCATCATTTCGCCTGCGTACAGCTTTTCGACTGTGTCATCGGTGATGACGGCAAGCCTTTTTCGGCTGCCGCAAAGACCTGCTGACAGGTCGCTCACCAGCGCATCGCAAAGGCTGTAGCCTATCTCGATATCATACGAGTCGTCAACGACTCTTTTCAAGCTGACATTAAAGTTCATTTCAAATCCTCACAATTCTAATTTGCGGTTTATTATCAGCAGTCTGTCAGCGCCTTTCTGGAACTGATAGCCTGTCTGTTTTATCTGCGTGTCATAGCTTTGCGAAAAGTGTGCTATGACTTTTTGTATCATTTCGCTGTCGTTGCTGTCAAGGTCACACAGCGGGAATATCCTCACCTGTCTGCACACACGCAGCATCTCGCTTATCGCTCTGATATGAAAATCATAACCGAGCGATGTATACATCAGCAGGAAATGCGAGCTCAGCCCTATATCAAAGCTGTCATCAGGCAACGGCACTCTCTGCGGAAGCTCGTGGCAGACATACCTGCCATCTTTCTTTCCCTGCTCGTAGTCATCAAGGAAAATCCCCATCGCAGACATTCTGGTCTGTTCAAGCTCATCGAGCGAACGTATCTTATCCCAAACGTAATTCTCAGCGTTTTCAGCCATTTGCTGCATCACGATGTCCCTGACCTCGCCGATGCGTGCTTCAAGCTGCTGCTTTGTGAAGCTGTATATCGGGTCGAACGAGGTCACCGAGCAGCCGAGTTCTGCTGCCTGTCGGTTAAAGCTCGCAGGTCCGTCGCCAAAGCCTGCTATTTTCTTTTTCATATCGTCGTCTGTAAGAAGGAACATCTCTTTGTATTCGTCTATGTTCCTGCCCCACGGCACAACGCTGCTTAATTTGAATGCCATTTGTATCTCCCCCTGTGATTTTTTACCCACAGCGAAAAATCGGCACAAGAATAGTATACCAATTTTCCGCTGTAATGTCAACAAAGTGTTTTCGTCATTATTCCGCATTATCTACGGGTTTGCCCACAAACTCTGCAAGAGCCTTTATCTTTTCCATGACCTTTCTGAAAGCATCGGGCGTGAGCTGCTGTGCGCCGTCGCTGAGTGCGTGCTTGGGGTCACAGTGCACCTCTATCTCGAGCGCATCGCAGCCTGCTGCAACTGCGGCAAGCGACATAGGCTCGATGAGCTTGGAGATGCCTGTTGCGTGGCTCGGGTCAACGACAACCGGCAGGTGCGACTTGTGCTTGAGCAGCGGTATCGCAGAGATGTCGAGGGTGTTTCTCGTCATCGGCTCGAAAGTGCGTATGCCTCTTTCGCAGAGGATAACTTTTGAGTTGCCCTCGCTCATTATGTACTCTGCGCTCATCAGCAGCTCTTCAAGCGTGCTTGAAAGTCCTCTTTTGAGCAGCACGGGTTTATCGCATCTGCCGAGCGCCTTGAGCAGCTCAAAGTTCTGCATATTCCTTGCGCCGACCTGTATCACATCGACCTCGGAGAACATATACAGATGCTCGAGCGACATTACCTCGGTGACTATCGGCAGACCCGTTTCCTGTTTTGCTTTGAGCAGCAGCTCGATGCCCTCTTTGCGCAGACCCTGGAAAGAATACGGCGATGTTCTCGGCTTGAATGCGCCGCCTCGCAGCATCGTTGCACCAGCCTCTTTGCAGGCTATCGCCGTTTCGATTATCTGCTTTTCGCTCTCAACAGAGCAGGGTCCTGCGATGACCTGCAGCCTGTCGCCGCCGAGCTTTCTGCCGAAGATGTCGAGCACGGTATCATCGGGATGAAACTTGCGGTTTGCGTTCTTGTAAGGCTCCTGCACCCTGCGCACTGCCTCAACGCACTCGTTCGCCTCGATAGTGTCGATGTCCATATGCACCGTGTCGCCGATAAGTCCGATGATGCGTGAATGGACTCCCTCGACGAGATTTGTCTTTACGTTATAGCCCTCGAGCCAGTTGACAAGCTCCTTTACCTGCTGATGCGTTGCTTCGTTTTTCAGTACGATTACCATTTTCTTTTCCTCCTTAAAAATCAAAAACCGCAGCCCTGCGTATGCAAAGCTGCGGTCAGTATTACATAGATAAGCTATAAATGCTTAGCTGCAATAATATTTACCAACTGTTCTTTGCACACGACGAAAAGGCTTGAGCCAATAAAAGCTAAAGCCAAAAAAGAAGTATGTAAAGACTGCGGTAAGCATTGCAGTTAACATAAGCCTGAGTTCCTTTCAAAGATTTGATATACAAAGCATAGCACCATGCTTGATAATTGTCAAGTGAACTTTCTGTGAACGCTACTGTTTGTACTGTTCGACGAGGTGATAGACCTTGACATCGACGAGCACGTCGCAGTCTATG